>CAZPCE010000087.1:1490-3197 GCA_964584915.1 uncultured Arenimonas sp.
GCTTTATCTTTGAACGCCAGCTATTTCGGCATGTCGGTGTCGACGGCCTGTTGCGGGAGGCTTCATCGCATTACCAGTTGGTGATCACCCGCTGGCTGCTCGAGGTTGCCTGCGTTTTCCGGCTACAGGACCCGACCTTGTTCGAGCGCTTCCGCCCAGTATTCGAACAATCTTTGGCGGTCTGTCAGGTGATGTTCGAACTCGGCCAAGGGCAAGGTCATATGGCATTAATCGGCGACATTTCGCCCGACTTCCCGCCGGATTTTTACCGTGGCTTGACAGCGTTGGGACAGCGCCTGTTCGTCATTGAGAATCCGCCCGAATCCGGTGCGCAGCCGGGGTCTTCGTTTTGGCAGAAGTATTTTGGCCCCGCAGCCTGCTCGCCGGCGTGCGACTGGCTGGCTGGGAACGGGAGCTGGGCTAGTCTGAACCGCGACGGCTGGCGTTTGTTGCTGCATGCGGATACCGAGGTGACCGATCCGCGGGCGACGCACGGTCATCATGACCTGTTTTCTTTCGACTTGTCCTGTGACGGCCTGCCGCTGATCGTCGATCCGGGGCGGCGGAACTATGCTTTGGCGCGCGATGCGCAGGGCGCCGGCATCCTTGAGGAGTGGCACAACACTGTCATGCTCGACGGCGTCCGTACTGGGTTTTACCCGCGTGGTTACATGCCCACTGCCTGGCTGGAGAGTTTTCGACCCTGTCCTTCGGTCGTTCGCGACGGAGATGCCTTGTGCGTTGCACTGCGAGACAAGCTGCCCGCAGGCGTTGTACTCATAGAACGCAGCTTCGTCCGCGAACCTGGAGGCGGCATGCGCGTCGTGTCGTCCATGGCAGTGTCCGATGCGCAGCCGCGTTCGCTGCGACTGGTCCTGCATCTCGCCGGCGAGGTCGAGATCGGGCCGTGCGGCGCGCGCATCGCCCACGGTGGTCGGCGCTTCTTACTCGACTGGCACAATCTTCCTGAGCCGACGGAACAAGCAGTTGAGCGATATGTTGCCTACGAACACGCTGAACCCTGCCGGCGCCTTGAATGGCTGGTGCCAGTTGAGTCTCCCCGCTGGGAAGCGGTGTTCTTCATCAAAAAGGAAGAATTTCTGCAATGATTGCTGTTGTTACGACGGTCAGGAATGGCTTGCCATTCCTGGAGGAAAACTTGGTTTCGGTGGCCGCGCAGGGCGAGACCGAGCGCATCCACGTGGTGGTTGATGACGGCTCTACCGACGGCACGGCGGTCTGGCTCTCGGCCAATTGGCAAACGCGAATCGAGCTGTTCCTGTCAGCACCGGTCGGACGCGGCAGAGCCTTGAACATTGGCTTGCGGGCGGTGGAGGCGGAGTTCGTCGCCATCTTAGACGCCGACGATGCCGCGTCGCCGGTATGGCTGCAGGAGATGCTAAAGGTCATGCGGGCGCATCCACAGATTGACGTGCTTGGCTGTCGCGGTGTGATGGCAAAGGAGCACGTCGAGAATACGCCCAGCGACGAAGTCGTACCGGAGATTCTGCTTGCCGACCGCTTTCTGATGATGAACCCGGTTCATCACTCGGGCGTACTGATTCGGCGATATGCGCTGGCCAAGGTGAATGGCTACGATGAATCCCGCAAAAGCCTTTTCGATTACGCCCTTTGGGTTGATCTCATGGAGTCGGGGGCGTGCATCGCTAACCTCGCCCGAGCTTATATTTTCCGGCGTCTCCACGA
>CAZPCE010000087.1:3207-9606 GCA_964584915.1 uncultured Arenimonas sp.
CATCAACATTTCGAAAGCAGGAAACGCATCGCATACCTGAAGGGCTGTTTTGGCCTGCGTCGGCGGGTTTCCGCTAGTCTGCTCGGCGGACGGGGGCGTCTGGTTCCGTATCTGATGTTTGTCTATGGACTGTTGCCGCAGGACCTTAGGCATTGGGTTCGCTACTGGCGACGTTACTGCACTACGGTTGGGGGGGGGTGACAGATGTGCGGTATCGCAGGCTGGCTCGGTCAGTCGATTGACCTTGCCACCGCCCGGCAGATGAGCCAGGCTGTGGCGCATCGCGGTCCCGACGGTGCGGGAGAATGGACAGAGGGCGGAGTGTGGCTGGCTCAGCGCCGCCTAGCCATTGTCGATCTTTCCCCGGCCGGGAGGCAGCCAATGGTTTCGCCCTCGGGGCGTTATGTGATCACCTTCAACGGCGAGGTGTACAACGCGCAGGAACTGGCCGCAGAACTTGCAGGCAAGGGGTTCAGTTTTCGTGGGCATTCCGATACCGAAGTCATGCTGGTCGCTATTGAAGCATGGGGAATCGACGGTGCATTGCAGCGTTTTAACGGGATGTTCGCTTTCGGCCTGTGGGATGTTGCGGAGCGGACGCTTTACCTCGCCCGGGATCGCTTGGGTGAGAAGCCTCTGTATTTTGCCGAGAATGGCCAGGAGATTGTCTTTGCTTCGGAGCTAGGGGCGCTGTGGCATGTGCCTTGGCTCGACAAGCGCGTCGATCAGGCTGCGCTGACCGGTTATTTCCGGTCGCTGTGTGTGCCGGGAACGGCATCCATCGTCAGGGGAGCTCGCAAGCTGGCGGCGGGAACTTTGCTCAAGTGGTCTGCCGGTCGCGTCAACATCAGCGCCTACTGGTCTGTTTCAACTGCAGCTAGGAACGGTCTTTCTAACCGGCTGCCAACGGACATGGAGGCGGCGGCTGACGAACTGGAATCGCTCCTAGTCGATGCGGTCAGGATACGCCTGCGGGCCGACGTTCCCTACGGCGCCTTTCTTTCTGGTGGCTTGGATTCGTCGCTGGTTGTTGCCCTGATGCAGAGGCAAGGGGGCGATCCGGTACGCACCTTCACGATCGGCTTTGCAGAGCGTTCACATGATGAGTCGCCGCATGCACGCGCGGTCGCTGCGTATCTCGGCACCAATCATCAGGAGGAAATACTCAGCCCTGCTCAGGTGATCGATCTCGTACCACAGATTGCCAACATCTACGACGAACCCTTCGCCGATAGCAGTAGCATTCCGACCGTCTTGCTTGCCCGCTTCGCCCGGGAGCATGTGACCGTTGCCCTATCGGGTGACGGCGGCGACGAACTGTTTGGCGGCTATCCCCGCTATTTCTGGGCCGAGCGCATCCAGCGCACGCGGCGGCGGCTGGGCGCTCCCGGCAGCCGAATAGCTGCGGGCCTGCTGCGGTCCTTGCCGGCCGCATGGCTCGACGGGCTAGATTCACTTGTTCTCGGAAAACGCTTCGGGGGGGCCAATGGGCTGTCCGATCGGGTTTACCGTTTTGCTGATTACCTGCGCTGTTCCCCTGGCGACGTTTATCGGGAGATCATCTCGGCCTGGAAAACCCCCGCCGAGGTGATGTCTGCCGGCAGTTCAGACGCCTTGCTTGCCGATCCGGTGCGGCACGCGCCGCTCGGCTGGGCGGAAAGCATGATGGCCGTCGACCAGGAAAGATTCTTGCCCGACGATGTGCTGACCAAGATGGACCGGGCCACCATGGCGTTCGCACTCGAAGGCCGGGCGCCCCTGCTCGACCACCGCCTGGTCGAGTGGGCGTGGCGTGTGCCGCCGGAATTGAAGTTGAGTCCTCAGGGCGATCTGGGTAAGCTGGTCATGCGTAAGGTGCTTTATCGACATGTGCCGCAAGCCCTGATGGAGCGTCCGAAAATGGGCTTCGGAATGCCGATCGGCGCCTGGCTGCGTGGACCCCTCAAACCTTGGGCAGAGGAAATGTTGCAAGTCCGGCGTCTGACTGAAATGGGCCTGCAGGCCGAGCGCGTGCAATGCGTCTGGCAGGCGCATCTGGCCGGTGAAAACCGTCTGGCGGAAATCTGGACTGTATTAATGTGGGTGCAATGGCAGGAAAAATGGCAGGCGACACTGTGAGTCCTGGTCGATTCGTTACCCGCTTTGGTAAGGGGGCGAGATGAAGGTTGCGATTACCGGCGGCTCGGGCTTCATCGGGCAGCGCCTGGCCGCGGCGCACCTTGAGCGCGGCGACGAAGTCCGGCTGCTTTCCCGTAGCAGTAAGTATGGCCAGGGCGAAGTCGGGCGCTGGTTCAAAGGTGATCTCAGTGTTGACGGCGATTTCCGCGCCTTCGTCGACGGCGTCGATGTTCTTTATCACTGCGCCGGAGAACTACGCGACGAGTCGCGTATGCAAGCGCTTCATGTCGATGGTACCCGGAGGCTTATCGCGGCAGCGAGCGGCCGCGTCGGGCGCTGGGTCCAGCTGAGCAGCGTCGGCGTCTATGGCGCTTGGGGCGCGCATAGCGTAACCGAGGATACGCCCCTCAATCCGGCCAATCATTACGAAAACACCAAGGCCGATTCTGATCGTCTGGCCTTGGCTGCAGCCGCGAGTGATGCATTTCCGCTGGTCATTCTGCGGCCGTCCATCGTCTTCGGACCCGGCATGCCTAATCGTTCGTTGCATCAGCTGGCTAGCATGATCCGACGCAAGCTGTTTTTCTTTATCGGGCCGCCCGGGGCTTCTGCTAATTACATTCCTGTAGAAAATTTAATTGATGCATTAATTGCATGCGGCGAACATCCTTCTGCTCCCGGGAGTATCTACAATGTATCGGGTTGGACGACAATGGAGAAATTCATTGAATCCTTGGCGGATGTGCTGAAGGTTCCTTCTCCTACTGTTCGTGTCCCGCTTCTCCCTGCAACTATGTTGGCTAATTTGGCTCAATATATTCCGTTCAGTCCGATTTCTGAATCACGGGTTTTGGCTTTGAGTTCCAGGACGCGATTTCCCGACGATAAAATCAAATGTGATTTGAGTTATGAACATAAGTTTGGTATTGAGGAGGCGTTAAAGAAAATGTTTGATGAAGCCTCTTTAGGTATCTAGTAATTGATGATTTTGTAAACTTTAAAAATGCCTATCCATGTTCAATCTAAATACTCACGCTTTAATTTAAAGAGGGAAAAATTATTTTTTATTTGCTCCAGTCCTACGAGTGTTTCTGTTTTTTTAAAACCGCACTTAAAGATATTGCATTCTTTTTATTTTTTATTTGTTTTCGCGAATACCAAAGAGAGCAGATTTTTGCAAGAGGATGGATTAAATCTGGCTGTTGATTTTGCACCAATTGAGAGAAAGATCCACCTGATCGCTGATTTAAAGGCGCTGTTGTGGTTGTTTAGAAGGTTTAGGTCGGAGCGCCCTGACGCCGTGCACACGCTCACGCCCAAGGCGGGCTTGTTGGGCATGTGTGCGGCTTGGTTGGCTCGGGTGCCGGTGCGTGTGCACACGTTCACCGGACAAGTGTGGGTAACCCGACAAGGGCCTATGCGCTGGGTGCTCAAGGCCGCTGACCAATGTATTGCGGGTTTGGCCACCGATGTCTTGGTGGACAGCCCTTCGCAGCGCCGTTTTTTGATTCAAGAGGGCGTGGTCAGTGCCCAAGGCAGTGCCGTGTTGGGTGAGGGGTCAATTTGCGGCGTGGACACGCAGCGTTTCAGCCCCAGCCGCCCGGTGCGCCAACAGGTGCGTACTGACCTGGGCTCTACCAACGATGCCTTGGTATGCCTGTACCTTGGGCGTCTCAACCGAGATAAAGGTGTGCTTGATTTGGCTGCTGCGTTTGCACAAGTTGCAAACAAGCACCCCAAAGCTGAACTTTGGGTGGTGGGTCCTGATGAAGATGACATGTTTGCCCAAATGCAAAGCTTGCTGGGCATGTGCAAACAGCGGGTGCGGCGAGTGGGTTACACCAACGAACCCGAACGGTTCATGCAAGCGGCTGATTTGTTTTGTTTGCCCAGTTACCGTGAAGGGTTTGGCTCTTCGGTGATTGAGGCGGCGGCGTGTGGCGTGCCCGCTTTGGCCTCGCGCATTTATGGTTTGACGGATGCGGTGGTTGAAGGCCAAACTGGGTGGATGCACGAGGCCGGCAACGTGCAAGATTTGGCAACCCAGTTGGATGCCTTGCTTGAAGCGCCAAAACAACTGCAGATCAGGGGCGAGGCCGCCAGAGCGAATGTGGAGCTGGTGTTCGAGCAAAGCTTGATCACCAACGCCATGTTGGCTTTTTACAAGGCCCGGCTGGAGGCCGTGAGTGCCAAGGATACTGACCTATGACATTACCGCTCGCAAGTTTTCCCCGGCTGTGGGTGATATGGCTTAAAGGGTATGCATACGCCTTAGTTGTCGCAGTGGTGTTGCAAAAACTGGTGATGCCCATCATGCCAGGGCTGCATGCCGGTCATGGTTTGATGAACAATGATGCAATCCTTTTTCATGACATGGCGGTGGCGATGGCTGATCGCATACTTACCTTGGGATGGGGCGAGTGGAAACTGATCCCCGGGGACGGCATTACCGCAAATGTCGGAATTCTCGCCGCTGTCTATGCTGTGTTCGGGGCGGATCCGGTCTGGTTTATCCCGTTGAATGCCGGGTTTCATGCGCTTGGGGCATTACTCGTGCTGAGGCTTGGGACGTTGTTCATGCCAGGCAACAGCGGCTGGATCGCAGGTGGGGTGGCCGCCTTTCTGTTCCTGGTTTTTCCATCCGCTCTGGTCTGGTATGGTCAGAACCACAAGGATTCTTTCTTGATAGCCGGCTATTTGCTGGTGCTCGTTGCATTCGCCCAGGCATTGGGACGTACGACCTGGAAGGGGCTTCTGGGGGACGTCCTTCTTTTGTCGATGGGCTGCGCCTTGGTGGCAATCATGCGCCCACACATGCTCATGATTTACATATTGGCACTCGCCGTTGTTATTCTGGCCGTAGCCATCCTGCATCTTGTGCGAAGGGGTCGAGCCACTTTACTTGCCTTTCGAAATGGCCTAGTCATGCTTGGGGTTGCACTTGCCGCCAACAGCATGTCTCCGATGGTCCCCGTTTACGTTAGCACTGAAAAAAGCACTGAAATTAGTGTTGGCACGGATGCTAATTGGCGATGGGATAACACCGGTATATTGCCAGTTGTTATAGAAAATAAGCTCAAGCAGGCATCTTTCTTACGGGCGCATTTTTATAGTGCGGGCAAGTCGGTTGGTGCCGGCTCCCTCATCGACGGTGATGTGCTTCCTACGAATGCATTTGAGATGCTCGCTTATTTGCCGCGTGCTCTGTGCGTCGGACTATTCGCCCCCTTCCCAGATACCTGGATAGAGCGCCCCACCCTACCGCGAGTCATCGGTGCAATCGAAACCCTCATTTTCTATATTACGGCTCCAGGAATTCTCATCATTCTTTGGCGTCGTCCAAGCCTCCCGCTGGCGATCTGTCTTGTCGTTTCGGCGCTCGTTCTGATCGTGCTTAGCTATACCAGCCCGAATCTCGGCACATTGCACAGGATCCGTTACGGGCCCTGGTTTGTGTTCATGCTGAGTGGGGTTTGCGGTTGGATCTGGCTCTTGGGCAAGGCAACACTTCTTATGCGAACAGCGTATGCCACCCGTGATGGCGGCCATGGCAGCATGCCGCTAGCCGGGCAGTCCGCCTCCCCGATTAACCTAGGGGTTAGCGGCCGGAGCGCTGTGGGTGCTGGCGTGATGGTTTCCCTGCTCTCCTGTATCGCGGCGTTCGGCCTGCTTGTCCGAGATTTGTTGTTGATAAACCGAAGCGGTTTTGGCGCACCACTCGACAGCTTTTATCTGGCTATGATGATGCCGATGCTCTTCGTGAGCATCTTGGCGCTTCCGCTCGGCGACACACTTGTTGTTGCCCTGCACCGAGTTAAAGAACGTAAAGACGCTCAATCGCTGCTCAGCGCTACTTCTGGTGCCTCCCTGCTTGTATTTGGGCTGCTTTCTTTGATTGCGCTGGCAGCCGCTAGTCCGATCTATCGCAACTTTGTCGCGAACGGGGATGTTTCCCATGTCGTGATGCTGATCCCGATTAGTATGTTGCTGTTCATATTATCTGGGCTGGTGGTTACGGGGAATAGCTTGCTCAATTCGCTCGGGAAGCCGGCATTGGCTGCGGCCGCCCAACTGGTCGTCCCAGTGGTTGCTGTCGGCACGATTCTGGTTGCTCCTGAAATTCATTTGATTGTGATGGCAACCGTCGGCATGGTTGCCGGCCAGGTATTGAACTTAGTGATCCTGTATGCGATCGCGGGCAGGGAGGGATACCATCTTCGCCCCGTCGTACCAATCGGCATGCTACCTCGTTTGAAGGGGATGCTTGCTAGTTACGGCTTG
>CAZPCE010000087.1:9616-10475 GCA_964584915.1 uncultured Arenimonas sp.
TTGTTGATGAGCTTGGCCATTCCTCTCAATTACTGGTTTGCCAGCCAGTTGGGTGAGGGCTCGGTATCAACTTGGGCGGTTGGCAGCAAGCTGGTGCAAATCGCGACGGCGCTGGGTGTCGGACTGTTGTCGGCAGTATGGATGCCTTACGTCAGCAAACTGGTGACCGCAGGATTTCATGTTCGGATTCGCCACGAGGTGTTCTTGACCCTTATCGTCGGAAGCTGGTCGGGAGGTGCGCTTTCCTTGATTGTCTTCGAGTTTTGCCGTCCGATCATCATGCTCGCCATGCCTGAGGTTCAGGACGTGGTGCGAGTCGGCCAACTTACTGCTGTCGTTGAGTTGGGAGCCTTGCAGTTACCCCTCCTTGTGGCGGCTTTACTGCTGCTGAAACTGTCTGCCGCCTCCGAGGTTTCTTGGAAAGTGGTGATGGCCACTTCGTCCGGTTTCTTCGCTAATGTGATACTAGGCTACGCTTGGCTGCCTGTATGGGGATTACTGGGGGTTGCCGCCGCCTGGTCTATATCAACTTTGTTGTCCACCGTGGTTATCATGTTCACTTCGCGTGGCCAATCTCATTTGGGGTTATGGGAGATTTTTAGTGTCGTTGCAACCTGGCTGGTGCTTTTTGCAACCGCTCTGGCGATTCATCTCGAAAGCCTGCCAGTTGCTGCAGCAACATTATTGGTGTTTGGCCTGGTGGTCCTTGATCAGGTCAGAATCTTGTTCAGAGAGCGCACTGTGTTAGAGGCTTATGCAAAGTAGGCTTGCCCAGGACATTCGCGGATTTTTCAAACGACTGTTTGACATGGTCGCAGCGGCGCTGAAGTGGGAAGGTGGTTACGTCTGGGCATGTAAG
>CAZPCE010000088.1:0-10381 GCA_964584915.1 uncultured Arenimonas sp.
TGGAAACCGCCAAACCATTGCCGCTGACGGTCGCTCCGGGATCTACCAGCAACACGACCGGTCCGGGCAGGTTGCCCTGGTAATTGCGGTCATTCGGTGTGCCGCCAGGAAATGTTGTATCGGTCGTCGAGGTGGTGCTGCACTGAACCGTGGTCGGGCCAACAGTGCAGTTCGCCCAGCTTTGCGTCGGCATCACCATGGTGGCGATCGCAGTGGCAATGGCACTGCTTAAAATCAGCCGCTGCACGGGAGTAGATCGTTTATTTTTTTTCATGACGAAATATCTCTTTTAGTTGGATGGAGTATGGGAGGGGAGAAAAATGATTCAGGGGAAATAGATGGAATTTGCCCGACACGAGCTGTGTTTAAGGATGCGCATAGACATAGAGACGGGTTTTCGTTCCGGAAACGGACATGGATGTGGGAAAAAGATTCTTATTGGTGTCGTTTTGGAAGAAGGGGTCTGCATGTACAAAAACAATTCGGCATGCGAGCCTTGCCACCATTGTGCGGCGTATGGAGCAGGCAATTGCCCGCTAATGCGGCCGAGAGCGTCGATGACGAACACAGCCCATGAGCAAACCCACCAGCCGTTTATAAACTGGCGCACAAGATCATCATCCGCAAAAATCACCGGACATCGCGATAGCGGCGCCGGGTGAGGCTTTAAACAAATAATCATGGAGATGACCTCCAGAAGTGAACTGCTCGCTTGAAATGTTAGCCAGCTGCTGCGCATGTGCTTTGATTAGGATCAAGTTTTTGTCGAAGTAAGCGTTGAGTTACGCGGTTCGGTTATTTCCCAAAACCTGCATTCGCCCGGTGCTTTAACCGGTCGGGCAAAGATAATTGATGCCACGGACGGCCTGGTAAAACTGCGAATGAATGAACGTGACCCCATTTGTTGTTTGTTGCTTGTTGAAATAACCAATCTCGCGACCAAAGCAGTGCCAAGTGCATCCTGATTGAGACGAATGCGTATTCACGCATCATGGGAAAGCAGGCATGTTCTATTTGTTCGATTTTAAAGTCATCGCAAAACACATTCTGATAATCAGTATGTTTCTGCTTATTGCACCGCCTGCCCACGCCCAGCGGAATGATCCGCCGAAAACAGCGCAGATCTGGATTGTGAAAACGGTACGCTGGGGAAGCCCGATGTATCAGACGCTAAATCTCGACATCAACGGCGTCAATATCACCGGTACCCTTGATGGCGACAAGCTCACCGGCACGCTCAAAAATCCCACCATCGAGTTTGTCGTGAAAGACAGCAGCAACGCCTTCTATTCCTACAAAGGGAATATCACGGAAGGCAAAATGAAGGGCCGTGTCGATATGCCCGACACCAATAATCCCGATGTCCGTGCTATGCATGATTTCACCGCATGGTTAATTCCCGCGCGGACATCCAGCGCGGCACGTCGTCATGAATTCAAACCGACCGATTATTCCAATACTTTCGATCCTGATCGTTTACCCGTGCTGACAATTTGGCCAGGCGACACTGTAAAAACCACCACACTGGATTCTGGTGGTGTCGATGAAAATGGAAAAACAAAAGCCCTGTTCGGCAATCCGCAAACCGGGCCGTTTTTTATCGTGAACGCAGAACCCGGCGATTCGCTCGCTATCAAACTCAATCGCGTGCGGCTGAATCGGGATTACGCAGAGAGTCTCGATTCCATCGTCGGTCGTGCGCTCGGTGCAAACTTCGCAATGCTAGCCGGTGAGTTGGGAAAACCAGTACGCTGGAAACTCGACCGAGTCAAAAATGTTGCGACGCTTGAAAACCCAAGTGACAAACTCAAAAATATTTCCTTGCCCGTCCGGCCAATGCTCGGTGGTTTGGGTGTCGCACCCGGTAACGGCATGCCCGCCATCTCCACCGGCGACACCGGCCGCTTCGGCGGTAATATGGATTGGCCCGATGTGATCGAAGGCAATACGATTTATTTGACCGAGCAGCAACCCGGTGCATTGTTGTATCTCGGCGATGCCCACGCGCTGCAAGGTGATGGCGAAACTTCTCAATACGGTCTTGAAACATCGATGGAGGTCGAATTCACCGTCGATGTGATCAAAGGTAAATCGATTTCGTCACCTCGAATCGAATCTCCCACACAACTGATCGTGTTGGGGCAGGCTGGTTCACTCGATGATGCGCTTAAATCCGCGACCTCCGGTTTGATCCAGTGGCTGCAACAGGATTATGGGCTCAGTCTTTCCGAATGCGGAATCATTCTCGGTAGCTCTGTTCATTACTCGGTGCCGAATCTCGCGGGCAGAAGTGTCGGTGTTTCGGCGAAGCTGGATAAGTCGGTGCTAACGGGGATTGCGCGCAAGAAATAAAAAACTCCGTCATCCCGGCAAAAGCCGGGACCCAGAAGCCCAAGGCCATAAGGTGCGTCGAATCTGTAGGGTGAGTTTCTAACGCACCAACTCCTGATGCCCCGATTTGTTCCGCATATCAATGATTACGAGCGTTTGGCAATCCGTGTATTTCGATATTCATCCGGTGAGGTGCGTTTGAAACGCACCCTATGCCCTGCGCTTAGGTATATGCGGCGCAGCGGTGTTCATGGCTTGGCTTTCTACGATGTCCGGATAGCCTGTGTCATCGCGTATCCCCTTTAGAGTTATCGCAGATTCGGGGGAATTAGATGCCAAAGCCTAAAGCAGTCAAGAAAGCAGCCAAAGCCGTCATCAAGAAAGAGGCGGCGAACGTCGTCAGGAAAGCTGCCAAGAAAACGATCACCACCCCACCGCACATCACCCGTCCGAATACCTCATTGTGCGAAGTACATCGGCCGCCGTTTCAGGAGGAAGTGCCTGGCACCGGACAGAGGAACGGTAGCGGTACCGGCGGTATTACCTTTGGCCTTTTCGATAATTTCGGGCGCAGCGACCGGGCCGTGGGCGGGATACGGATTCATAGCGAGCTGTATCATTTTTCCGATTCGGATGTCGGCAATAACGGCAATGGCTTTCATACGCATTTTCTTTCGTTGCGGGACAGCTACCGTTGCTTCAACTATCAGGCGACCGGTGCGCACCGCCTCAAATTCACCATTGTCTGCAGCATCAATAAATTGACGCATGATTTCACCCGTCGCTGGCGAAGCGCCGTCAGTCGAGGATCGCGCTTCGATTATCTGTGCGAGTTTCATGTGCTGCTGCCGGGCGGTAACGAAATTCTCAAATTCGAACTCGCCAGGCGCAACCTGAGCGGTTCAACAAATTACAGCCGCACCGTCGACATGCTGGCCGCCGGATCGGAAATCACGCTGGTGGCAACCACCACAAGAACCTACCCGGTGCGCGACGGCATCAGCTACCACATGGGCCTGTACACCGATCACAAGGTTCACAGCCAGAACGTCTTTCTCAGAAGCGTTTGCGAGGCGGATATCAAGATCAAGAACGTACAGGTTTGCACCGTGGTGAGGTAGCACCGTAGCCCGGGTCACGATGTATCGACCCGGGTTTCGTTCAATGGTCGGGTATGTTGCGCGCGCTCTGGCAGCCTATGCCTTCAGGCCAAAATAATACGGGCCGTAGTCAAAGCGTGCGCCTCGACCTTCCCAGCCATTGCGGTGTGCTTCGCCTGCCACTTTGTCATTCATGGTTACCTTGAAGCGGACATCAATGCTCCAGTTGCCGATGATCTCGATAATCTTTCCGGCCGTGTTGTACATGGCGACGTGGATTTCACCCCGTTGCTCTGCATTGGGGCCCTTGATTTCAACATTGCGTTGAATGCTCTTTCCTTCGCCGGGACGAAACTGATAGGGCGTCTGGCCAACGAATACAACCAGTGTGTCATCCCATGCGGTTTGCATCTCAACGTTCATTGTCCACTTGGTTTCAAAGGTGACGAGCTCGAATTCCCCGCCTAATTCCTTGATCACCAGATCAGTGATAACGATGCGGCGCTGCTTTGCCTGTTCCAATGCCCATTTCAGTAGGGATTCCACAACGACATCCACAATACGGCCGAGTAAGTCCTGGTTTTCTTCACCCTCGGCAGCCATCACTTTGAATTTCATGGTGGGTTTTGCGCCTTGCAAGCCAAATCCACCGAATTGCCCTCTGGCTCTGAAGACGCGGCCGCCGCTCGCTTTCATTTCCGCTTCCGATTCGTGAAGAGCAGGTTTGAAATTGGCAATCGCGGAGGGAATTTCAAAGCCCGATGCAACCAGTTGATCAAGCGTCATCATGTGTTCATCCGCTTTCGCAGATTCAATTTCAATGTCGCCGACCATCAGGCCTTCCAGTTCATTGCCGGCATTTGTATCGTTCGTCATGCGTTTCTCCCCTGTGAGTAATGTTTGATGTCTTGCAAGAATCAGACACGGGGTTTCGTATGCAATCCGGTCATGCGCATTGTGTTCAAGCAGAAATGTTTTGCTTGATCTTCGATGATCGTGCGTTACTAAAAGCAGAGATGTGGATATTTGCTACTCGCAAGAAGCTTTACCTGTGCAGCAAAGAATGTTGCGTAAGAAATTCGTAAGAACAACAGCCATGTTGCAGTGTCGCGTGGCCGTTTAAAACCAAGGCCGTCAGAAGCGCGAAAATTATGGGCTAGGTTGGTAACGCGCTTTATTTTGAATCGGAAAACGCCTTGCACTTGAGAAAGTGCATTGCAAAATATCCGAAACCGGGCAGAGCGCATGCTAACTTCCGAAAACAGGAGAAATCGATCTCTGAGACTTACTCCGCATAAAACACCGTCGCCCATTTATTGTCCTTGCTACCGGCGATACGGGTACTGCTGGTAATGCAGAACGAAGGCTGGTCATTCGCATCGAGCAATACGCGTTCGCAGTCGTGTGGCGGTGAAGAAATCAGTTCCCATTCGCCGTTCGCGGCCGAGTACTGCCAGATTTCGAGAACGGAATCCATGTATTTGTATTTCTTGCGCGCGGCAATGCCAGTCGTATTGTTTTCAAAATGTGTGTACAGCACTACCGAGGGCGGCCCCTCAAGCTGTTCCCAGGTCGTGCCTTTGTTGGCCGACAGCAATACCTTCGTTTTCCACATTACAGTCGGCGATATCGCGGTAAGCAAGCCGGTATTTTTCGATACGTTGAAACCCAGGATTTCCATGGGCAAAGGGATGTCCGTCCATTGCATGCTGCCTATCGACAGGCGCTGCAGAGTGGGGAATGTGGCCAGATAATAATCGTCACCCAGTACTTCCACCTTGACGTTTTTTAACAGGTAATTGCGGGTGGGCAAAGTCATTTTCCTGATTTCATTCAGGTCGCCCAGGTCATCCGCGGTTGCGGTGTAAACGCGAACGTCGAATTGAACATCTTTGGGCTTGGCCGCGGGTATGCGCTTTGACGTGGTAATCAACCAGCGTTTGTCGGCGCGAAACACATGGACAAATTCGAGGTCATGCTGGGGCAGTTCGCGGCGTAACCAGGTGCTGCCACCGTCATGGCTGAGTTTTATCATTCCATTGTTGTATGCTGCCGCGATGGATTGCCCGTCAACGTTGACGGACTGAACGGGGTAAAGGCTCTGGGTGTCCATTGCGGACCATAGTCCGTCCGTTTTCCGTATTCTGATCTGGCCGAAATCGGCGCCGTAGTAAAGTACTCCGTCTTTATCCACGAACGGCATTTCGCTGGTAGGTGCAGCGGTGGATTTGTAGGCCGCCAGAAAGTCGGGAATGGTTTTCGTGTTTCTCAACGTCATTCTTTGTTGCGGCATGTTATTCGCCATGTACTGCAGGTTTACAATGTCGATTAGGGGGACGCCGGTCACCTTGTAGACGTCCTTTGGAAAGGCGTACGGGATCGATTGCGAAGTCCATTGCAACGGCGCCGTAGTTTCGAGCCTGCCGGAAAATTCGGAAATCGCCGCGTTGATGAAGTCTTTGGATTCTTCGTGGCGAAGCTGCAGCAACACTAATTCAAAATAGCCAATGTCGAAGGCTGCCAAACTACCGAGATCGGTAATGGTTCGCGGTTTCACGGTGATGATTGCGTAACCACTCAATGCGTGATCGTTCATGGCGAAGATCTGGTAGTCGCCTGCCGGTACCCAGGCGCCGAAGGCGGAAATACCCGGATCATTTCGCGAGACCAGCGAATAATTCCTTTTGTTCACAAGCGATTTTATCTTTAACTCTTGCTTGCCTTGGTTCAGTGGCATGTTCAGATACACGTAACCGTCGGCTGGCAACGCCGGTGCCAAATCTTGTTGCGCAAAAGCAGGATGCATGCAGAGGCCGATCAAGAGCAGTAAGATTACAGGAAGTCTCATCATGCGATTCCGTGAAATGATGACTCGAATTATACAGGAGTGCGATGATTCGCCATGCCGCGAAATTGCACCGGCAAGGGAAGCAAGTTCCGGCTTGACCTTTGCGCTTTCACCCTGCGTATGCATGTGTAGGGTGGGAATGTAAGATAGCCGCATGCAGTCGAAATTGACCCTGTTCCGAGCATTGTTTTGCATCATCGTCATTTCGATGGTGGTGTTGTGCGATGCCAATGCTGCAACTCCCATAAAGAACCTGCCGCCCTTGGTGATCGAGGGTGTCACCGTTATCGATGTCGTGAACGCACGCCGCATCGGTCCACGTTCGGTATTGATCGAGGACGGGCGCATATCCGCGATTGGCAAGACGGTCGATATTCCGGCCGGTGCAGTGCGTGTCGATGGCCGGGGAAAATTCCTGGTGCCGGGCTTGATCGACATGCATGTTCATCTTTTCAATAACGCTTCGCATCGTCCCGCGAATGAATGGGCGTTCCCCCTGTTTGTGGCGAACGGCGTGACCGGTGTGCGCGAAATGCTGAGCTTGCCGGAACAAGGGCCGCAGATTGAACGTTGGAATGATGCGGTGCAAAACGGAAACCTGATTGCGCCTCGCATACTGGCTGCAGGCATCCGCGTAAACGGTGATTCCGAACACGTTTTACGCCAGCAAGTGCGCAATGCCAAACAGGCTGGTGCGGATTTCATCAAGGTGTTTTCGGAAGTACCGGCAGCGAAATGGCGGGTGATCATCGACGAAGCGAACATGCAGCAGATCGCGGTGGACGGTCATGTGCCGGCGCAGCTGGCATGGCTGGACGCGGCGAGTGCAGGGCAGCGCACCGTTGAACACTTGATGCAGAGTTACGAAGCCTGTTCTTCGATCGAAGCTCGCGTTTTGGCATCGCGACGCCATCTTGACGGCGATGCGGCGACAAGCCTGCGCGACGAACAGGAAAGGGAAGTGCTGAACCATTTCGACCCGGCGACGTGCAGGCGGGCAGCCAAAGCGGTGGCGGCAACACATCAATACCAGACGCCGACAATGGTGCTGAGTTATTTTGAAAGCCGGCCCAGCGCCGACTTCGGCTTGGATAGCCGCTGGCCGCTGCTACGTGCCGACGAGCAAGCGAGGTGGCGCAGAAACCTGACAGCCAGAACCCCGGATGACGCAAGCCTCGCCACGCTCCGTTGGCAAACCAGTTGTCGCATCGTACGAATATTGAATGCCGCCGGCCTGCCGATACTGGCGGGTACCGACACGCCGATGCCGCTGGTGTATCCGGGTTATTCCCTGCACGATGAACTGGAGCAGCTTGTCGCCTGCGGTTTGAGCAATCAGAAGGCATTGCAGGCCGCCACCATCCATCCGGCGAAAGTATTGAAGCTCGAGAGTACGTTGGGTTCTGTCGATATCGGCAAGCGTGCCGATTTGTTGCTGTTGGATACCGACCCGATACGCGATATTCATCATCTGCGTGATATTCGCGCCGTAATCCTCGGTGGGAAATTATTGCGGCGCGAGGATTTGGATAAGTTGATTGCGATGGACGGTGCAAGCCGGAAATCCGGATCGAAGTAGTGTCTTGATCTGGCTTCTTGGATGTTTCCGGATCCCGACTTTATCGGGAAGACGCAGAGTTTGATTGTTCGTGCTACCTAGCAACGGGGCGTTTCAAACGCCCTGTGCCTGATGTCTGGAAGGGTGCCGCCTGTCGATTGTCGTGCGACTGCACGATGCAAAATTACTTGGTTTTCGCGCAGGGCCTGTCCTGAAACACGGTTTTGCCGCCTTCGATACATTTGAAAACGCTGGAAGTTTTTATCGCCGACTTGTCGCAAAGATTTTCACCGTTTGCACTGCCTGCCGCGGGGCACTGCACGTCGGCGATGATGTAAAAATTGATTGCATTGTTCTGTTGCTCAAGGCTCACCAGTTCTACCTTCGTGTAGTTGGGCGAATTGGTCAGGTTGCGCAAGAACTGGGAGACGAGTGCATTGCTCGGCGAGACGCCGTTGATGTTGGCCCGCTTGTCGTCGAGTTTCAGGCTAGTGATGCGCATGCCGGACGACAATTTGGCATCCAGTGATTGCCGCACGACGGCCGCAACCGGTTTCGGTGAATCAGCACTCGCGGCAGAGCCGCTGAATAAAACGATGGACAGTGCCAATGCTAACGTGTGGAGCGTGCCAGTGGATGGATTCATGGGTCAGGCCAATGCCGGGAAGGTGCCCGCATTATAAATATCAATCAGGCCAAGACTCATCTTTTTTGCAAAGGACTTACATCCGACACCCAGGATTCGCCTTCATCGAGTGCGCGCCGTCGCGTTCGTTCACGGTGGCCAGAGAGGTGGACGTCAGGCCCTGACTGGTTTTTAGCACTCGCCGGATCTGCCTTGCCAGTTCTTCCAATGTCGATGTTTCGTGAAGTGTTGTGCGGCCCAAAGTAAATGCAGCGGTGTCTGGGCAACCCATGCGCGAATCGACATGTTTGAAACAAAACACCCGAACTGTGATCTGTGACCTTCCAGGCATGACTTCTGGCGGGTGTCGCAAAACTTCATTACGGGGCAAGCTTGGGGTTTACCCGTCTGGAACTCCTACATGAAACCCACTCTTCTCAGTCTAAGTCTTGCACTGGCACTTTCCGCGTCGGTTGGTTTTGCCGCCGATGCGACTGCGCCAGGTCCGAAGATCGGCAGCTTCGGCGTCGATTTGAACGTCCGTGATTTATCGGTCAAGCCCGGCGACGATTTCAATCGTTTCGCCAGCGGTAAATGGCTCGATACTTATCAACTGAAAGATTATCAAGTCAGCTTCGGATCGTTCACCGGCCTGCGCGAGGATTCCGAAGCGCAGACGCGACAGATTTTCGATGCCTTGGCTACGCGTACCGATCTTGCACCGGGCAGCAACGAACAGAAGGTGCGTGACTACTACAACAGCTACATGAATCGCGATGCACGCAATGCCGCAGGCATCGCACCGTTGAAGCCGGTGCTGGACAAGATTGCCGCGATTGATTCGATGCCCGCATTGGTCGCGGCGTTTGGCAGTTCCAACATCAACGGCACCAATTCTCCGGTGAGCGCCGGCGTCGGCCTGGACCGCAAAAATCCGGATGCTTACCTGATTGGCATCGGCGTTCGCGGTTTCGGTTTGCCGGACAAGGATTACTACGTGAATCCGGAACCGCGATTTGTCGCGATTCGTGCCGCGTACGTGCAGCACATCCAGAAAATGCTCGGCTTCGCGGGCGTTGCCGACGGCAAGGCACGTGCGGAAGCCGTGTACGCACTGGAAGCGGCGCTGGCCAAGGAAACCTGGGAACGCGCCGAATTGCGTAACCGCGACAAAACCTACAACCTGACCAAGTTCGCCGATTTATCCAAGCTCTATCCCGGCTACGACTGGTCCGCGCACTTCAAGGCACAAGGCTTGCCGATTCCGGCCGAAGTGAACGTCAGTACACCGAGTGCGGTGGCGCCGATTCTGGCCATCGTCAACAAAACGCCGTTGCCGGTGTGGCGCGATTATTTGACCTTCAGCGCCATCGACAACAACGCCGGTTTGCTGAGCCAGGAAATCGACGATGCCTCGTTCGCGTTCAACGGCACGGTGTTGTCAGGCCAGAAAGCGCAGAAAGACGATTGGAAACGCGCGGTCGCGATGGTCGGTGGAACCCAGGGCTTGGGAGATGCGGTCGGACAGGTTTATGTGGAGAAATTCTTCACGCCTGAATCGAAAGCTTCAATGGATGAACTGGTCGCCAATCTTCGTGTGGCATTGCGTCAGAACCTGAGCAAGATTGACTGGATGGGCGACACGACGAAAACGCAGGCTTACAAGAAACTCGATTCGTTCCGGCCGAAAATTGGCTATCCGTCGAAATGGCGGGATTACAGCACCGTCAAGATAGTGCCCGATAACCTGATGGCGAACGTATTGGCTTTGCGCGTTTACTACACCAATGACCAAAACTCCCGGATCGGCAAGAAAACCGATCGTGAAGAATGGTCGATGACGCCGAATACCGTTAACGCCTATTACAACGGATCGTTCAACGAGATTGTCTTCCCGGCCGCGATTCTGCAACCGCCAT
>CAZPCE010000089.1:0-9583 GCA_964584915.1 uncultured Arenimonas sp.
CGCCGGCAAGGCCGTAAAGTACAAGCATGATCCCCCCGAGCAGGATCAGACGGGTCAGCGGGTATTGCAAAATGCGCAGGAAAAGACCGGGTTGCGGATCAACAGTAGTATTCATCGCGTGCTCCAAGTGATTGGGTGTTCAGAATGACGTTGCGTATTGCATCAGGTTGCCGCGGCCAGACCGACACTGAGCAGGCCGATGCCGAACAGAGACCAGTCATTGATGATGTGCGCGCCGGTGGACACCCAGATGTTTTTGGTCAGAATCCACGGCAGAGTCAGAACCATGCGCGCCGAGCCAATTACGAAGATGCACTGGATCCAGTTCCAGTTATAGGTTGGCAGATGCAGGAGGCCGAATATAAGAGACGAAACAATCCAGGCGCCGATGATGGCACCCTTACGGCCACTGCCGAAACGGACGGCGAACAGGTGCATCAGCGCCAAAAACGGAAGGATGGTGATGATTTCTTCGCCAAACAATTGCGGAAGGGTCTTGGCAAAAAAAGTGACCTGTCCGATGGTGTCGAGCCCGCCCAGCCCTGAGGTGCTGGCATTCGGTGTGACCGTCGTCAGTGTGCTGACCAGACCACCGACCGCCATGCTCACCGCCAGGTTCAATAGGGCGAAGCCGATCATCAAGCGTACTTCACGACCACCGACTTTCCCAAAAATCGAACGCCAATGTCCCGGCGCCACAAAGGCCAGAGTGATCAATGGAATGGCCGGAAATAGAATGGCCGGAATCAATTGGCCCATGATGCTTCCTCCCGGCCAGTTGATCGGCAAGGCCAACAAAAGGAAGGCAAGCGCAACTGACACCATCAGCAGCAGCCATTGGCCACCGGACAACGACACCGGACTGCCGTTATAGAACGGGAATTCGCCGCTCGAACCTTCGAGTCGCGGTAGCCGCTCAGCGGCAGCAGGAAGAGATTCAGTCATGAGATGTATATTCCTTGTGGTAAGTGCATTGTTATTTCAACAGGGCCAGACAGTCATCGGCCGTGATTGTCACGAGGTACTTCTTGACGCGTGCTGAGTTTTTTTCATAGGCTCCATCACCCAGATAGATAATGTTTTTCATGCCTAGACGAACCATGTCGTCAATGGAAAAGCCCCACCCTTTTTTTCCGGTGAAGCCAAAGCGCTTTTCCACTTCATCCCCGACGGCGCAGACCGCAAAGGCGTCGCTGAGCCCCAACGATGCGTAAAAATCAGCTTCGTCTTTCTGGGTTTTTGCAATTGAATCGCTCAACTCTGCAACGAATCCATCAACCTCAGCTTTCGGTGTATCGGCCGGCGCAAAACGGCGCAGGATGTTATTCAGTGGTTCGCCCTGGCGTTCCGCAATGACCGAAAATTGGCGCTCGTTGCCGTGCCAGCCCACGAAGGCATCCGCTCGAATGACACGCGCTCGTCCTGCAGGAAAAACGTAATCGGCGCAGGACGAGAAACAGACAACGTCGACCTCCACTACGAGGCCCATATCTCGAACCCATCGCCCGACATGCCGGCCAGCCACCGTATCGCCACCCCCCGAGTAGATGACCAAGCGTGTGAGTTGGCCTTTGCCGATTCTCGCGACTGCCGCATCAAAAGCCTTGGTACTGGCCGCAGAGAAATTACCGGTGTAATACAGGGTATCGCCTTGAACGCGGACTATGGCCGGCTCGGTCTTGGAAATTTCGATGTCGGGCGGGTTGGCGGTTGATGCTACTGCTCCCTGCATACTCAGCATGCATAGGACAAGAAGCGGCAATACGGTTTTGGTCATGCGGTGCAATACACTCATGGCTTGCCCTCTGCTTTACCCAACCAAGTGTTATCAGCCGGATTGGCGTCTGGAAAGATACCGGTATCGAGGGTGATTGATTTCAAGGATTTCCCGGTGGAAATGGACACTTCGGTTTTGCGGGAGTCGACCTGCCAGACCGCCGGGGTGCGGTGTATGCGTTCACTGCTGCCATCGGCGTAATTCAGAACCAGATCAAAGGGAATGGCCATGCCGCCCGCATTGTGTACGGCAATGGATGATCCGTTCGCTCCGTTTTGAACCTCAACAAGGGTCAGGTCGCTGTGGTTGTAACTGAAGAACCAATTATTGAAAAACCAGGTGTGATCTCCGACGCCGGCGTGATTGAAACTGTTGAACATATCCCAAGGCAAGGGTCGTTTGCCTTGCCAGCGTGTCATGAATTCTTGCAGTCCTGCGCGGAAGGCGGCATCGCCCATCAGGTCCTTAAGCGCAATGAAGCCCATCGCAGCCTTGCCGTACTGGTTGAAGCCGAACACCGCGCTTTGGCCCCAAATGGCATCGTGCGGGGTGATAATCGGCATCTCAAAGCTGGAAGTAGGCACAGTCCAACCACCAGCCCGGAATTCGATGAACAATGCATCGGCCGTCTGCGCGCCCAAAACCTCACGGTTGCGAAGGTACTCAAATGTGGTGGTCCAGCCCTCATCCATGAACGGATAACGCTTCTCGTTGATACCCATGTAAAACGGGAACCAGCTGTGCAGGATTTCATGGGCGGCCACAAACTCCGAGAAAGCATATTGGGGCAGCGGGGTACGCGTCGGATTAACGATGACCGACGCGTCGTTGACCATCATCGGATATTCTTCATCGGCACTGCCGAGCACCAGAGTGGTTTTCGGATACGGGTAAGGCACACCGGGATACTTGGTAGAGGCGAATGCCAGCGTCTTGCGTGCCGTGGCCACTGCGGATTGAAAATCGGTTGCGGTATCGGCATAGGCGGCTTGTACGCTAGTCCGGCGCTTGCTGGCTGGATCCACCACTACACTGGAGGCCTGCCAACGATAGTTGTTACTGACGGCGATAGCGAAATCAGGCACATGAGTGGCCTGCCATTTCCATGTCAGGCGATCGCCGCGGGCGGTCACTTTGCCGGCTTTGATGTCGGCCGCCTCGGCAAGTGTGACGACATCGTCCTGTTTGAAGCTTTCCGCCAGTTTGCGCGCAACCGCCGGCTGCAATACCTCGCCAGGGTTCTGCAAGGTGCCGGTAGCCCAGACCACATAATCACGCGGCACGCTCACGTCCACTTCGAAATTTGCGAAGTCGTTGTTGAACTCGCGGCCCAGGGTGAATGGCGAGTAATCCCAACCGTTATAGTCACTGTAGTTGGTCACACGTGGAAAGAAATAAGCCAGAAAGAAAGTGTTCTCGCCGATTGCACCTTCCTTCCAGCCGGCATCGCTGACTAGGTCGTAATGCCACCGCATGCGTATGCGCACGCTACTTTTAGCAGCTAAGGGGTTGTCGAGCGTAATGGCGTGTACGGTGCTGCCACGCACGTTGACGGATGCCAGTGGGTCGGCCGGGTTGTCCCAGGGCTTGGCCACGCCATCGATACTGAATTCATCGACGGTGATGCCCTCAGCCAGAAACGCGGTGGCGATGGCTTTCTCGCGGATTGCCTCGGGTTGGTGGGCATTCGCGTAAAGCCGGAAGATCAAAAACGGCAGGGCGTCCGGGCTGTTGTTGGTATAGACGATCTCCTGCTCGCCCTCGACGCGCTTGTTGGGCGGATTCAGGGTGATTTGAATTTTATGTTCGGCTTCGTTCTGCCAGTAATTCTTGCCGGGCTTTCCGTCGGGGCTACGGGTACCTTTGGCGTAGGCTTGCAGCACTTCACGTGGCATGAACAGGCCAGCATCTGCTTGACCGTTTAAAATCCCCCAAGGTGGCATTTCGTTTAGTGGGCCCGCCACCGCCGGAAAAGTCAGAATCATCAACAAATAGGCCAATGAGTAGCAAGCGATGGCGCAAGTATGGGTGTGCTTCATAAGTTCTCCCCGGGTTATCGGCAAATGATTTCGAATCTAATGAATCACTTTTTTCAACAGACTATTGGTAACGTTTGAAAAAAACGTCGACGAGACTGTCATCGTTCGTGCTTAGCATTGATAGTTGAGGCTATCCACATGGCTCAGATCGATACAACGACTATTGACACGGCTATCAAGAGTAAAAAAGCCGTCAGCGAAAACATCGAAATTGCCGTTGACCAACTTCGAATCGTCGACATTCCCAGCTTAGCTTTAAACCAATGCGCTTGTTGTCGCATGTACCAAGCGAATGCCAAAACAAGTAATGTCGTGGCGACAATATCAACATGGGAAATGTCGACATGACGCATCGACTGAAAAATTCCGAACAACATGGCAAACGGTGCCGTCACGAAACATTGTGTGTAAAAAGGCGCTCGCAAGGACTCCCGGTTAAGCGGCACTTTCAAACCATACAAAAGCCGTAATGCCATCATCAATGGAAACGCACTGAACACCAGAACACGAAACGCCAGCAGATTTTCCGTCGTTTTCAGAAATGCCGGTACGCCGGCAGCCGCGGAGTGCCCCAAGGTTGCCACCTCGATAGCATGGCTTATCGCCAGGCAAATCATCAGGAACAAGGGTGGGCTCAGTGTGTCGTCATACTGTTCTGATTGGACATCGCCCAATTCAGTGTCTGCATAGTCCATCATCCGTTGCGGATATCGGAATGTCAGCCACAGCGTGCGAGGAAAAAACACCAGCATGACCATGACTTCGTAAAGCAGTTCTTCCAGCGATTTGAGCAGCTTCATGAAGTCCATGTGTCATCTCCGTGCGGAATTGGTGCTGAACTTGGCGGGCTTCAATCGCCCATCAGAAAGATATCGGGGATTTCATAGCGTTCCGGTCCGATAGTGACGATGGTCTTATCACCTTGTTTATTGCCAACGACCTCGAATTGGGCTGAACCATCGGCTTGGTTGGTATTGGCCGAAACAATCTTGCCCTTGGCATCGAAGAACAAAGCGCGACTGTCTCCTTCCGGCCAGCTGATTTCAACAGTGGTGAAATCTTCTCCTGTGCCGCGCTTTACCCCTGCATCGCACATGCCAGCCGAGTGCTTGCGATAGCCAGAGCATTTGATCTGTGCGGTCGCGTTGAAATCCGTTCCTGCCACCTTGGCATCGCCTTGTCCGTCGCCCTCGCCCGCCATGCTGTCGCCAGCAGGTACCGAAACCAGGGTGACACCGTCGATGGTGGCAACGATTTTTCCACCCAGCTTTTCCGCATCATCCAGAGTCAAACAGCCTGCCAGTGTTGCGCTGTCATCAAGGTAATTGTTGGTCGCAGTGCTTTCCCCCAATTTGCGACATGCATCACCCGGATTGGGAAAACCCTCCCCCATAACCTTAAGACTTGCTGGCCAGACCGGCGAGGTATCGGCTACGACAGCCCGGGGTTGGTCGACAGCCTGATTGCATGCCGACAAAAAAAGAGCTGTCCCAATAAAAACCAGACTCATTTGGACCACTTTTCTCATGCTCTCTCTCCTTATTAAATTCTGTTCATTTAAAACAGAGTCTTCCGATCGCCCCAGCTTCCTGCTCCCGTTGTCGGCTGCGGGGCATAGATCGATTCACGCCTTTTTCTCGGACTCTGTTTTCCGAACCTGCGCAAACATTGTGGTATGCATCTCCCGTATCTGACTACACCAATAAATCCAACATTCCTTACTACTGACAACTTTGCAAACAAAATTGCAAAGATACCGAATAGGTACCTGAAATCAGCGGACAGCCCGATTCCAGGTGGCCATCGAGGCGGGCTCTAAACGACTCGTATAGCGTTTTCAGATTACTGGGTTAAAGACCGCACGCCGATAGGGCCAAAGACCTATTGCTGGGGCCCAGCCAGGCATGTAGCAACGCCTGGTTGCGGCGGGTGCCCTGCGCATCTGCCCGCGCAAGGCTGATTCGACTTACACATGCAGAGCCCGCCGCGTGGGGATACCCCAAGGCTACAATTGACGGTGATCAATCGCATCCGTGTCTTTCACGGCAAAATCACGTTAAATTGCACATCGTAAGAATATGTCTACCTAATTGGTATGTAGACAAGGAAGGTGTGTTCAATGCTTATTGTCAGCCAAGCCACAGTGAATGTCATCGACGACGATACGGATGTGCAGGAAGGACTTTCCAGGCTGCTCCGGTCCTTCGGATTGGCTGTGAACACCTTTAGCGGGGCGCAAGAGTTTCTAGACCAATCCGGCAACTTTGACGTAGGGTGTGTATTGCTCGATGTTTCCATGCCGGAAATCACTGGCCCTGAACTCCATGCCCTCATGCTGGAGCGTGGATGCGAGTTGCCCGTGATCTACCTCACCGGGAACTGCACCATCTCGGACTGCGTCCGCGCCATGAAACTGGGGGCACTGGACTTCCTAGAGAAGCCGATTGATGCTGATTTACTGTTCACTGCCATCGAGACTGCAATTACACGAAGCAAGAATGGAAAACTGAATCATGCCCACAAGCATGACATTCAAATCAGAATTTCCAGCTTGTCGGCACGTGAAAAGGAAGTCATGGATCTTGTCATTCGGGGGCGCTTGAACAAGCAGATCGCAGCCGAGCTTTGCATTGCGGAGAAGACTGTAAAGGTTCATCGAGGTCGGGTGATGGCAAAAATGCGGGTGCGTTCCATCGCTTCCCTTGTACACCTGTGTGATGAACTCGGAATGATTGGCTCAGGGCAATAGTTGCTGTTTTAATCTAATTCCGCTCTCCCTGACAGCTCTAATTTACAGCCTCAAGAGCTCAAGTCTTCGCCTATAGGATTAAAGTCCTATTTCCACTCTGGCCAATGGCGTTTATTTTCTCGTTAACTTCCCCAATTTCAATCTTGGTGAACTCCGGGTTGAAAATGGCATAACGTGATTCGGGAGCTTGTGATGCTGACCGAGAAAAATTACTGATGGTCGTCATCATCATCGATGATGATGACGCTGTCCGCACGGGCTTTGTCCGGTTGATGAGTTCGGCCGGCATTAAGTCGCTCGCGTATGATTGCGCAGAAAGTTTTCTTGCAGACGTAAAGCAGGAAACGTCCACCTGTATCCTGCTCGATATCACGATGCCGAGCATGACCGGCCCGGAAGTACAGGCGCGCTTGAACGCAATGAATCTGAACCTTCCCGTTATCACCATATCGGCAACCGATGACGAGGGTTCACGGGACACTGCACGCGCCTTGGGAGCACGAATGTTTCTCAGCAAGCCGATTGATGATCAGGCTTTGCTGGATGCCATCAGATGGGTAACCAATACCCCCATTCCTTCAAAGAAGTGACCGGAATACCCCCTTGCATGGCTTGAGTTAAAGTTAAACTGTCCACTCTTTGAGTAATGCGGTTTCAATCTTATGAGTTGGATCGATACCCTTTGGCCTGTCATGAATGGCGCCAGCCTGGCGCTGGCGCTGATTTACTTTTTTGTCTGGTTGAAACAAAGAAACCAACCGATACCTCTCGTCGTAGTTGCCATTGCGTTAACATCCGCCGCCATTGGCATCATCGAACACGATTTATTGCGGGCGTCCACGCCAGAGCATTACGAGGTGTTTTTGCGTTGGGCGCACGTACCTTTTGCTATTAACCTTATTGCCGTCATCTACTTCGTAAATCGACATCTGAAATTGGGCCGCGCATGGCTGGGCAATCTGGCTATCACCGCCCGACTTCTATGCGTGGCTGCAAACTTCACTACAGGCGCCAATCTCAATTTCACCGAAGTCACTTCATTAGACTTGATTCCTTTTCCGGGTGGGGAATACGTCGTTTTCCCGGTGGGCACCCCGAACCCCTGGCTTGTGCTCGCACAGATCGCCCATGCCTTGTTC
Source organism: uncultured Arenimonas sp. (assembly GCA_964584915.1). GTDB lineage: Bacteria > Pseudomonadota > Gammaproteobacteria > Xanthomonadales > Xanthomonadaceae > Arenimonas. The sequence continues at coordinate 7,705 of CAZPCE010000089.1, forward strand.
ATCGCTTTTCTGGTTGATGCCTTTTTATCGGCAAGAAAAATAGCCAATGCAAATAACAGGTGGCGCGCCCTGTTCGTCATCGCGGGTCTGATTCTTTTCGTGTTGGCACTCTGGCTGTGGACCTTTAACGTCGTGATGGGGCTGGTTCATGCTCCGTTATTGTTCGAACCATTTTTCTTGCTGGTACTTTTGATTATCAGTTACGAGATGGGAAGCGAGGTACTCGATTCCGCCGAAACCAAGCAGCAACTTCTGGCTGCACAATCTGATTTGTACAAAAACCAGGAACGGATGGATATCGCATTGAACGCAGCCGGCGTCGGATTTCTGGAATGGGATTTTTCCACTGGTAAAGTGATGCTTTCCGAAGTATCCAGCAACGCACTCGGCCTAGCGCCGAAAGGCTCCTACACCTCCTCGGAATTCATCGCTGCGTTTCATCCAGAGGATCGGACGAGAATTGAAAAAATACTGGAAGCTCCGGCCGATGCAAGGGAGTTTGCATTTGAATGCCGAATTTCCGGATCGGGCTACTACGATCGCAGGTGGGTGGGTTCCCGTGGTCGCGTGGACTTTAACACCAATGGATCAGCGATCAGAATATATGGTGTCCTGGGTGACATAACAGCTCGGAAACGTACCGACGAGAAGTTTCAATTGGTATTGGAAGCTGCGCCGAACGCCATGCTGGTGGTGAACGACGATGGGGTTATCACATTTTCCAACTGGTATGCAGATACCGTTTTCGGGTATGCGAGAAATGAAATGATCGGCATGAAAATGGATATGCTCATCCCATCCGGCAACAAGAAGGCGGTAGAGCTTAACTGGCTGCCGAATCTGAGCAAATCATCAGCCCAGGTAATTGGCTATGGCCGTGAATTGATCGGATTGAGAAAAGACGGTGCAGAATTCAGCCTCGAAGCATCTTTTAGTCCCATACCGCTGGAAACCGAGACGCTAAACATCTTTACCATTGTCGACATAACCGAACGCAAGAGGGTGACGCAGCAAATCGAGACAAATCGAATCGAGCTGGCGCATCTTTCGCGAGTCGCTTTGATTGCCGAATTGTCGGGTTCATTGGCACATGAATTGAATCAACCGCTTACTGCGATACTCAGTAATGCGCAGGCCGGTATTCGTTTTATGAATCAAACTCCGCCCAATCTTGCGGAGGTTAATGAAAGCCTGGTGAATATTGTAGAAAGCGATAAACGCGCAGGCGATGTCATTCGACGCCTCAGGGCCATGCTACGAAAAGAACCCGTGACCTCAAAAGATGTGGACATCAATGATGCCGTACGAACCGTTGTGCGAATTCTTGGCAGCGATCTGGCGCTGAGGGGAATAGAGGTTGAAATGCAGTTGATGCCAGAGTCGGCAATCGTTGAGGGGGACGCGATACAACTACAACAAGTGATTCTAAATCTCATCATCAATGGCTGCGATGCCATGAACACGTTAACGGCAACCCGTAAAATCACGATCGTCACGGCGCGGAATTCCGACAGTGGCATCGAAGTAATGATTTCCGACTTGGGCACTGGATTGACTGCACCAGATTCCGAAAATATGTTTGAACCCTTCGTGACGTCCAAACCAGACGGCATGGGTCTTGGGCTCACCATTTGCCGTTCCATCATGCTGGCTCATCGTGGCAGATTATGGTTGACCAATAATCCTGAAAAAGGCGCGACATCACACATGCTTTTGCCCTCTCCAGAACCGCGGGAAACATAAAATTTTGTACCGGCCAAGTTTCTATAAGCTGTACACATGATTTGGTTCAGTTATTTCGATTGAAAATCTTTGACTTTATTGCACAGGATAAATGAATCAGTAAGACGATGCTGGTCGAAAGCACGCCCGGGATGTA
>CAZPCE010000089.1:9593-10314 GCA_964584915.1 uncultured Arenimonas sp.
AAGGAACGTTATTCGCTGGATATAGGTAGGCATTGAAAGCTAGCCGGTCAATTTTGAATAATCGTCAATCATTCGAGCAGAATGCTTACGGCTGGCTGGCCAGGTATAGAGGTAGAATTTCCGCTTTTTGCTGATTCCGGATGGTCAATACCAGCAAATTCGTCAGAATTTACCTATACTCTGAGCCGAGGTTACCGGAATACGCACATAACGCTTTTCACCGAGCTAAGGACACTCAGATTAATGAAGAACGCATGTCTAAGTATCCAGTGTAGTGTTGAAGAAAAATTGCGAATTCAACGCGCAGCTAAACTGCTCAATCAGTCAGCAAGCGAATTTCTGCGAAACGCAGCATTGCTTGAAGCATTCTCTATTTTTAAAAATTCAAATTCAGTCGAGCTGTCTGCAGAACAATCCAGACATTTTCGTGAACTTGACAGCAAAACCTTTTCACCCAATGGCCGGCTTAGCAAGGCCTTGCAGCAACCCTCTAAAGTAATAAAATAAATCGTCAAACCCAGAATCAGGCTCAACGTATTGACCAGACAACCAAGCCGGGGCACTAGGAGTTTTAAATGTCGGAAGCCAACCAAATTTCATTGTCAGTCATGCTCGCCAGCGTCACCCCCGAAAACCGGCCGGAGTTTCATCCTCACGTAAATCCTTTGGGTAAGGAAATTATTGACTGGGGGAATGCAGAAGATGCTATCCAGAAGGATTT
>CAZPCE010000090.1:0-1898 GCA_964584915.1 uncultured Arenimonas sp.
ATGGCGCAAGCTGGACCGTCGGCACCAGCGCGCTGCAAATCAAGAGTCCGGATGTCGGCATCAAAACGCGTTTCCAGATCGGCTTTCAGGGCGATGGCACCGCGCCGACCCTGGATCTGGCTGCCGATGTCGAGCCGGCTACTTTTGCGCAGGCAAAAAAATTCTGGATCATTCACAAGATGCCGCCGGCAACCGTCAAATGGCTGGATGATGCTTTGATCAAAGGCGATGTTCTGAATGGACGCATCGTGGTGAATGGCGATCTGGATGATTGGCCCTTCCACAACAGGGAAGGTGTATTCGATGCACGTGCACGCATCCGCAATGCACAGATCAAGTTCCATCCGGAATGGCCGGTCGCACAGCCGCTTGATATTGACGTGGCATTTGATGGCCCGGGTTTCAGTATCGTCGGCAGCGGTGTTCTGATGAACAACAAGATTGCCCGCGTGACGGGTGGCATCGAGAACTTCGCCAAACCGATATTGAATCTCGATATACAGGCCACCAGCAAGGCGGAAAATCTGCGCGCACTGGTTTTGGCCAGCCCGCTGCAAAAAAAATACGGTGAACATGTAAAAGCTGGAACGGCCAACGGACTTGCGGACGTAAGCTTGAATCTGCAGATACCGTTGAAGAAAGAATTGGGCGAAACAAAAATGGCCGGCAATCTTGATTTGAAGAATGCCGTGCTGACCGATTCACGCTGGAATATCGCGTTTACCCAGGTCTCGGGTCGCACCCGCTTTGATCAAACCGGTTTTGCCACGGAAAATCTGAAGGTACTGTTTGACAAGCGGCCCGCCGTCTTCAATTTGTCGGTCGGCAGTTTTACCAAGGATCCAAAACTGGCCGCGGTGGCTGCGCTGGATGGCAATCTGGCTAGCCAGAGTTTGCTCAATCGTTACGAGAACGTGGCCTGGTTAAAACCCTATCTCGAAGGTAGTAGTAACTGGTCGGTACGCGTTGATATTCCCAATGCCGTAAACGGCAAAACGCCGGCATCGCAATTGAGCCTGAGTTCCGATTTGATCGGCACACAACTGGATTTGCCGGCGCCGTTGAACAAGACGGCAGCGCAAAGCATGGCTTTGCAAATCAATAGTGCGATTCCGCTTGACCAGGGTTTCATTGTCTTGCGTTACGGCAATATCCTGCAGATGCGGGCTGCACAAAAAACCAACCAGCCGATGAATGGCCTGCTGCAATTCGGTGGTGATGCAGGCACGACTCTACCGGCCAAGGGCATGGTCGCCCGCGGCAAGGTAACGCAGCTGGATGCGGCTGGCTGGATGGCGTTTGCCAGCGGCGGTGAAGGCGTATCGGGCCTGAGCGAGGTCAATGTGCTTGCCGATAAACTGGTGTTTCTGGATCAGCCATTTGCCAATAGCAAATTATCGTTGAACAAGACGGCGGCCGGTACACGATTGCAAATTGACGGTACGGGTATCGAAGGCACCATCGATGTCGCGGCCGACCCAAAAAACGGCGTGCTGGGACGTTTCGGCAAGTTGCATATGCAAGGCGCTGTCAGCGTTCCTGCCACGACGGCGACGGCACCCAACAAGGCGGCGGTCGAAACCGATCCGTCCAAGGTGCCTTCGCTGAAGTTCACGATTGACGACCTGCGTGTCGGTGCATCCCAGCTGGGCAAGACCGATCTGCAAACCACGCAAATTGCCAATGGCATGCGCATCGACCGTTTTGTCACCAAATCGAAAAACTTCAGCATCAATGCTACCGGTGACTGGATAAAGCAGGGCGCTGGAACGCGTTCAAATCTGAAACTCGATTTCACTACCGAAAGCCTCGGCAAGATGATGGACGCGATGGGTTTCGTCGGCATGATTCAGAATGGAAAAACCCGGGCTTCTCTCAGTGCTTCCTGGCCAGGTTCG
>CAZPCE010000090.1:1908-10302 GCA_964584915.1 uncultured Arenimonas sp.
GGTGCAATCAGTCTTGCCAACCTCAACGGAAACCTCCGGGTGGACGTTGGTGAAGGGCGTCTGCTGGATGTCGAGCCGGGTGGCTCTGGCCGCATTCTTGGCTTGATCAGTCTGGCCGAAATTCCAAGACGCCTGACGCTGGATTTCAGCGACTTTTTTTCCAAGGGTTTTTCCTTCAATACGTTGCAGGGCGATATCGAATTTTCCGATGGCCTGGCCAACACGAAAAATCTGCATATCAACGGACCTGCCGCCGAAATAAAAATCAGCGGTACTGCCGATGTGCGCAAACAGGAATACGATCAACGAATCGAAGTGTTGCCCAAAGCCGGTGGTTTACTGCCTGCCATCGGCATGCTGACCGGTGGCCCCGCCGGTGCCGCGGTGGGTGCGGCGGCGCAGGCTGTGCTGCAGAAACCTCTAAAGCAAACTGCGCGTACGGTTTACCATGTCACCGGTCCCTGGAAAAAACCGAAAATCGATGTCATCGAAAAGGGACCGTCAAGATCTTCGGGTGCTGCAAAACCGGAATCCGTGAGTCCATAAATTACCGAAATTACCCGTGAGAAATTTTTAATGAGCAATTCCCTGAGCCTGGTTCAATCACGTTTGCTGGCCCCCACCAATATGGCGCTATCCGATCTGGATGCTGCCTTCACTGCGTTGATGGGGCCGGGTGTGGATTTCGGCGATTTGTATTTCCAGCATAGCCGTCGTGAAAACTGGACCGTCGAAGACGGCATCGTGAAAGACGGTGCGCATTCGATCGAACAAGGTGTCGGCGTGCGTGCGATCAGCGGCGAAAAAACCGGCTTCGCCTATTCGGACGATATTCGCAGCGAAGCATTGATCCAGTCGGCGAGCGCCGCGCGTGCAATCAGCCGCGAAGGTTCGCAATCGAATGCCGGTCAACGCATCGTGGTGCCTGGTCGAGAGTTGTATGCGCCGATCGATCCGATCGAGATGATGAAGCCGGAGCACAAGATCAACATACTTCGCGAGATCGATGTTTTCATTCGCGCGCAGGATCCGCGCGTGAAGCAAGTCATCGTCAGCCTAGCGGGCGCGGTGGATACTATTCTGATCGCACGCAGTGATGGCATTCTGGCATCGGACATCCGCCCGTTGGTGCGTTTCAACGTGCAGGTGATCGTCGAAGAAAACGGACGTCGTGAATCCGGCTATGCCGGCGGTGGCGGGCGTTTTGCCTATGAAGAATTGTTTTCGAATTCGCGCCCGCACGACATCGCGAAAGAAGCACTACGACAAGCTTTGGTTAATCTTGATGCAATCGATGCACCGGCAGGCACGATGACAGTCGTGCTTGGGCCGGGTTGGCCGGGTGTGCTACTGCATGAAGCCGTCGGCCATGGTCTTGAAGGTGATTTCAATCGCAAGGGAACGTCGGTCTATGCCGGAAGAATTGGCGAACGCGTTGCCGCGCCTGGTGTCACGATTGTCGATGACGGTACTTTGTCCGGACGCCGTGGTTCGCTTAATGTCGATGATGAAGGTACGCCGACGCAGTGCACGACGCTGATCGAAGACGGTATCTTGCGCGGTTACATGCAAGACAGTTTGAACGCGCGCCTGATGGGTGTTGCACCGACCGGCAATGGCCGCCGCGAAAGTTTTGCCAATATCACGATGCCGCGCATGACCAATACGTACATGCTGGCCGGTAATTATCCATCGGAAGAAATCATCGCTTCGGTCAAGAAAGGTTTGTACGCGCCGAATTTCGGTGGTGGTCAGGTGGATATCACTTCGGGCAAATTCGTTTTCTCCGCCAGCGAAGCCTATCTTATTGAAGACGGAAAAATTACTCGCCCGGTGAAAGGCGCAACCCTGATCGGCAATGGCCCGGAAACGATGACGCGCGTCAGCATGATCGGCAATGACTTGAAGCTTGATGCGGGTGTCGGCATTTGCGGCAAGGACGGACAAAGCATTCCGGTCGGCGTTGGTCAGCCCACCTTGAAAATCGATGCGATGACGGTCGGCGGCACGCAGGCATAGGGTGCGCCCGTGGCGCACCAATTAAAACGTTGAGATATGCATCGGTGCGCCACAGGCGCACCTTATGATTCCGGTGATTCGTCTTCCGGGTGATCGCTCACCAACTCGCGCAGCTCGCGGAACAAATCGCGGAACGCATGCGGCGGTTTGTTCTTCAGTTTCTCTTCTTTTGCATTGCGGGCCAATTGGCGCAGATGCTGGCGGTCCGCTTCAGGATATTCATTCAGCAATTCCGCCAGCGCGGTATCGCCTTCCGCAATAAGGCGGTCGCGCCAGGCTTCTACGCGGTGCAGCGAAGCAGTTTCCTGGCGAGAAAGGTTTTTGTCGAAATCCAGTGCGGCGCGAATAGCCACCAGCACTTCCTCGTCTTCGCGGCGAAGTTGTTTCGCCAGAAACTGCATCTGGCGTTTGCGGGCAATTTGCGAAGTGATTTTCTTCGAGGTGATCGTCAAGGCAATCAATTCGGCACTCATCGGCAGTTGATGGATGCGGGTCTCGTTCTGCTCGATCAGCTTGCCGGCAAGCTCGAGTATGGCGAGCGCCTCCCGGCGTTCTTCGCTACGACTCGGGCTCAAATATTCGCCGGTTTCTTCATCAACGCCGCGCATGTGGGTTCTCGTAAGTGCCTTAATACTGCATAGTATGCGGATGAATACACATATCGACAAATACAAATCGCAGGGCTCGCAGGCCGATTATCTGAGCGAGCTTGCGGAGCAGGTTCTGGGCCTTTGCAAGCAGCAGGGCGCGAACCAGGCCGAGGTCTCCCTGAGCGAAGACAGCGGGCTTTCGGTCAATGTGCGCATGGGCGAAGTGGAAACGGTCGAACGCACCCAGGATCGCGGGGTGGCGGTGACGGTTTATTTCGACCAACGCAAAGGCACCGCCAGCACTGCGGATATCCAGCTGACCAGTTTGAAAGCCACGGTCGAACAAGCCTGTGCCATTGCGCAATTTACCGAAAAAGATACCGCATCCGGTCTTGCCGATGCCGCGCGCATGGCGACCGTATTCCACGATCTGGATTTATGGCATCCGCATGCCATTTCCGCCGATCAGGCGGTTGAAATGGCATTGCAAAGCGAATCGGCCGGCCGCGAATTCGATCGCCGCATTTCCAATTCCGACGGTGCCAGCATGAGCCATGGCGACAGCGTGGCGGTTTACGCAAACAGCCACGGTTTCGTCGGTGCGGAACGCAGCACGCATTTTTCACTGAGTTGTTCGCTGATTGCCGGTGCGAACGATTCCATGCAACGCGATTACTGGTATTCCAGCGCCCTGCGCTATGCCGATCTTGAAGCGGCCGGCAGCGTCGGCAAGCAGGCTGCCGAGCGCACACTTCGCCGCTTGAATCCACGCAGTATCGATACCGGAAATTATCCGGTGCTGTTTTCCGCCGAGACCGCCCGCAGCTTGATTGGCCATTTTCTCGGTGCGGTTTCCGGCGGTTCGCTTTACCGGCGTGCCAGCTTCCTGCTCGATTCGATCGATACGCAAATATTTCCGGACTGGTTTTCCCTGCTTGAACGGCCGCATGTGCAGCGCGGTTTCCGTTCAGCCAATTTCGATGCCGAAGGTGTCGCCACCCGCGAGCAATACCTGATCGAAAAAGGCGTGTTGCAGCATTACCTGCTGGGAAGTTATTCGGCCCGCAAACTTGGTTTGCAAAGCAGCGCAAATGCCGGCGGCGTCCATAACCTCGATACGAGCTCGAATGCCGGAGATTTGACCGACATGTTACGCGGCATGGGACGCGGTCTGCTGGTGACAGAGTTGATGGGCCAGGGTGTGAATGCCATTACCGGCGATTATTCGCGCGGAGCCGCCGGTTTCTGGGTGGAGGGCGGTGAAATTCAATATCCAGTCGATGAAATCACGATCGCGGGCAATCTGAAAACGATGTTCCGGAGCATTGAGGCGGCCGGATCTGATGTCGATTTGCGTTCCCATATTCGTACAGGCTCGATTCTTGTGGGAAATATGACGGTGGCGGGCGAGTCCTGACTTGACATAAGCATCACATCGGGCGACCCTTCACAGGTGCGCCGGGTGGCATACATTTTTTTCAATTACCGGGAGGGGATTATGAGTGAAGTTTCTCAAGAAGAAAGAACCATGGGGATGGTGGCCCATCTGATTTCGCTGGTGGGTTTCGTTATTCCATTCGGCAACATCATCGGACCGCTGGTTATCTGGTTGATGAAGAAAGACACCATGCCGTTCGTCGATGACCAAGGTAAAGAAGCGCTCAATTTCAATATCACCATTGCCATTGCAGCTGTCGTAAGCGGCATTCTGACCCTGGTATTGATCGGTTTCATCATGATGATCGTCGTTGGTATCGCATGGCTGGTTCTCACCATCATCGCTGCGATGAAAGCGAATGCAGGCGAGATGTACCGCTATCCGTTCACGCTTCGCCTGATCAAGTAACTCCGTTCCAGATTAGTAAAAAAGCCCGGTTCGCCGGGCTTTTTTCATTGTTGCCGCCTAACTGCAAAATCCGCGATGTCGCGCAGGGCGGAAGTGTCCCGTTGCAGGGACGCCAAGCTCGATTGCATCTTCTCCGCGTACACATTGAGCAGCTGCTTTGCCTTGTCCAGACCCAGCAGTTTCGGGTAAGTCGATTTATTCTGTTCGACATCCTTGCCGGCGGTTTTGCCAAGCTGCTCGGAGCTGGCCTCGATATCGAGAATGTCGTCGCGAATCTGGAATGCGAGCCCGAGGCTGCCGGCAAATTCATCCAGTGCATGTAATTCGGCACTGCCGGCATTGCCGATCAAGGCACCCATGCGAACGCTGGCCCGAATCAAGGCGCCTGTCTTCAAGCGGTGCAAGGCTTCAAGTTCGTCAAGGCTCAGCATTTCGTTGGTGGCATCCATATCCATCTGCTGGCCACCGCACATGCCGGCGGCACCGGAGGCTTCGGCGAGGCATTGCAAAATGGCTATGCGATTCGCATCGGTGGTGCCGCATTGCGCCAGTTTCAGATAAGCCTGCGTCTGCAATGCGTCGCCGGCCAGGATCGCGGTGGCTTCGTCGAATGCGATATGCAACGTCGGTTTGCCGCGTCTGACGTTGTCGTTATCCATGGCCGGCAAGTCATCGTGAATCAGCGAGTAAGCGTGTGTCATTTCAACCGCCGCCGCCGCGGCATCGAGCGCGTCTTCCGAGGCATCGAACAATGCGCCGCTGGCATAGACAAGGCAGGCGCGGATGCGCTTGCCGCCGCCCAGTGTTGCGTAACGCATGGCCTGGTGCAGGCGTTTCGGTGCGGTATTTTCGGAAGGAAGTGCGGCGTCGAGAACCGTTTCTACGCGTTTGCGCCAACGCTCTATGTCAGCTGTCATCGGAGTGGAAATCCGACGCCGTCTCGGGTTTTTCCGGGTTACTCAACAAACGCACCCGCAATTCCGCCTGTTCCAATTCGGTTTGGCATTGGCGATACAAACTCACGCCGCGTTCGTATGCAGCCAGTGAAGCGTCAAGGCTGAGATCGCCTTTTTCCATTTTTTGCACCAGTGCTTCAAGCTCGTCCAGCGAGCGTTCGAAAGGTACGGAGGCGGGGACGGTGTCGGTTTTTTTGGCGGCCATGGCCGTAGTTTGATTGCTTCCGTGCAATGGGTCAAACGATACGGCTGAATCGAATGCCGCAGGATTCGCAGAAGGCTGCAAAACGCGCTGACAGCAGAATATCGCCAACCGCAAGGCATTCGCCGGTGGAGGCGAAGAGCAGGGGAAGCCGGCGCCGTTCCCAGGGCGGGACGCCGAGCTCCAGCAGGCAATTCTTGACGCTGGAATGGTGTTCGCGATTGGCAAGCTGGATATTCTCGCCGCCTTTTCGCAAGCTGACCAATAAATCGCCACCCAACGCGTCATGTGTCAGTGACGCAATGCTTGTCGGCTGGTCGCTGGATTCAAAGCCCCAGCAGTCACCATTCGGCATCGTGAACGAACCGTCACCGTTCCAGATGCACTGCCAGTCTTCGGGAATTCCGGTTTTTATCGCGGATAGATAAAGGCAATCGCGCCAACGCGTAATTTCGGCATCGGCCCATCGCACTTGCGCGTTCGCGTCCGGTTTTGCCGTCAGCAAAGATTGTTCGATTTCCTGCAAGATATTCGCGGGCAGGGGCGGGGTATCGAGTGATGATGTCCATGTGCGCAGAATCTGCGCGCGCCATGGCTTCGAGCGCTGCAACAAGCCCGAAACCGAAATCGCATGCCGGTCAACCCCCTGGATTTTCGCCAGAAAAAATTCACTTTGTTCTCGCAGGCACAGGTGTTCTTCGGCCAGCAATTGGGCGCTTCGGGACAGATTCGCGGCTGTCTGCGGCCAGCGTTTTTCGAGCAAGGGCAAAATTTCGTGGCGCAGGTAATTCCTGTCGAAATCGGTTTTTTCGTTCGACGGATCTTCGATCCAGATCAGTTTTTCGCCGCTCGCGTAGTCTTGCAAGTCGGCTTTGGCAACGGAAAGCAAGGGACGCAATTGCAGGAAGCCATGTGCCGAATCCAGCTCGCGCATCGCGCCCATGCCCTGGCTGCCCGAGCCCCGCAGCAATCGCAACAGCAGTGTCTCGGCCTGGTCCTGCAGGTGGTGTGCAGTCAGCAGTATCTCATTGTCATGGATATGTTTTGCGATGGCGTGGTAACGAGCATGGCGAGCGGCGGCTTCCGTGCCTTTGCCTTGGTTTTTGTTTACTGCGACCTTCACCACATCGAGTTCGATAGTCAGTTCATGGCAAACTTTTTTGCAATGCTCGGCCCACCGTTCGGCATCAGGATGCAAGCCATGATGGATATGGATGGCGCGAATCCGAATGCCGGGAATGCGCGCAGCCGCGTGCAGCAATACGGTGGAATCAAGGCCGCCGCTGAATCCGCATAGGAATTTTTTGCCGTGGATTTCCAGCCGCGCCCGTAATTTTTCCAGCAGCGCTTTATTTTCAAGTGAATCCGTTGGCGGCTTGCCTACTTCCACACGGTCGCTTGCTGGTCGAAATTTTTCGAGCTTTGCCTGACGACGCAAAAGCGCTGGCCGGTAGGTGCTTCCATGACCCACCAGGTATGGATTTGCTTGATGCGTTTAGCGCCTAGTTTTTCAAGACGCACCACTTCGGCTTCGATGTTGTCGGTTTCGATATCCAGATGCACGCGCGACTCATGCGACACTTTCTGGACTTCGATATGCAAATGTTCGGTGGGGTCGAGCAGGCGGACATATTTTTCGCCTTCTTCTTCCGGCAGTTTTTTCACTTCCATGCCGAGTGCGCCGCCCCAGAAATGGGCGGCACTGTTCACGTCGTCGGTTTGACAATCAATGATGAAGCCGCAGAGTTTGCTTTTGTGCATAAACGATCAAGCCTCGAATGCCCCGTAACTGCGCAGCCTTTTGTAACGCATTTCAAGCAGGGTGCCGATGTCGTGTTTTTCGAGTTCGACCAGTTCTTCAAGGATGGTTTCTTTCAGGGTGGCGGCCATTGCGGTCGGATCGCGATGCGCACCACCGAGCGGTTCAGGAATGATGCGGTCGATCAATTTGTGCTCGAACAAACGGTTGGCGGTGATTCCCATCGCTTCGGCGGCATCGCGCGCCTTGTCTGCGCTCTTCCACAGAATCGATGCACAACCTTCCGGCGTGATCACCGAATACGTGCTGTATTCGAGCATCAAGGTTCGGTCGCCGACGCCGATGGCCAGTGCGCCGCCGGAACCGCCTTCGCCGATCACGGTGCAGATAATCGGCACTTTCAGTTCGGCCATTTCGAGCAGGTTGCGCGCAATCGCTTCGGATTGTCCGCGTTCTTCGGCACCGATGCCGGGGTAGGCACCCATGGTGTCGATCAGCGTAAACAGCGGCAGTTTGAAACGCTCGGCCATTTTCATCAAACGCAAGGCTTTTCGATAACCTTCGGGACGCGGCATGCCGAAATTGCGTTTGATTTTTTCCTTGGTATCGCGGCCTTTTTGCTGGCCGATCACCATGAAGGCACGGCCGTTGATGCGGGCCAGGCCACCGACAATCGCGGCATCGTCGGCGAAGGCGCGGTCGCCGGCGAGCTCGTGGAATTCGTCGCAAATCAGGCCGAGATAATCCAGTGTGTAAGGTCGCAGCGGGTGGCGTGCCAGCTGCGAAATCTGCCATGGCGTCAAGGCCTTGAAAATTTCCGCGGTACGCAGCTTCAGTTTTTCCTGCAGACCTTTGACTTCGGTATCGACATTGACTGCCGGTCCGGTACTGGCGCGTCGCAGTTCCTGTATTTTTGATTCGAGGTCGGCGATGGGTTGTTCAAAGTCGAGAAAGTTTGGATTCATGAGCTGCTTGTTGTGCTTGTTTGTGAGGATTCTAGCGGCTTATCGGCTATATCACTA
>CAZPCE010000091.1:0-10177 GCA_964584915.1 uncultured Arenimonas sp.
GCAATTGGCAATGCAGCTCGGTATCGAGCTGGTGCGTTTCGACATGTCGGAATATATGGAAGCGCATTCGGTCAGCCGTTTGATGGGCGCACCTCCGGGCTATGTCGGTTTCGACCAGGGCGGCTTATTGACCGAAAAAAACGTGAAGACGCCACATTGCGTACTGTTGCTGGACGAAATCGAAAAAGCCCATCCGGATGTCTACAACGTGTTGTTGCAGATCATGGATCGTGGCGTATTGACCGACACCAATGGTCGTGAAGCGAACTTCAAGAACGTTATCGTCGTCATGACAACCAATGCCGGTGCCGCACTTGCTGCCCGCCGTACCATGGGTTTCGTGGAACAAAACCATGCCACCGATGCGATGGAAACCATCCGGAAAGCGTTCACGCCGGAATTCCGCAACCGTCTCGATGCGATCGTGCAGTTCCAGGGCCTCGGCTTTGATCATGTGCTGCGCGTGGTAGACAAGTTCCTTATCGAGCTTGAAGCGCAACTGCATGACAAGCACGTCACGATCTCGGCAACGCCGGAAGCACGTCAGTGGCTGGCCGAAAACGGTTTCGATGCACAAATGGGTGCACGTCCGATGGCCCGCTTGTTGCAAGACAAGATCAAGCGCGCACTGGCGGATGAATTGCTGTTCGGCAAATTGTCGAATGGTGGTCGCGTCACCGTGATGGTCGAGAACGGCGAGTTGAAAATCGAGACTCAGGCAGAGCCGGAAAAATTATTGCCGGCCACGGTTGATTAATTTTTAGTTACTGTGAACAATCAGGGCCGCTCTTAGCGGCCCTTTTTTTAACTTGCAGGCAGATGATGAAAAAACTCTTAGTAGGTGCAACCCTCGTTTTATTGGTCGCAGCCATATATTTTTGGGGCCGACAACAAGCGTTCTTTGATTCGGTGCAGAAAAAAGACAAGGGAAGTCAGGTTGATTCTCCAGCTGATGCCGAGGTGGCTGCTGAAAAATCTGAGCTTCCAAAAGCTGCTATAAAATCACCGTCCCGGAACAGCTTGCCACTTCCGGCGGCAAATGTGCCGTTAAACGAAATTCACGATCTCCTGAAGCAGCAGGCCGATGCAGGGGATGGAAAAGCTGCCTGTCGTCTGGCTATAGAATTGTTGCGTTGTCGTTTCTCGAAAAACATGAGTAATTACTATTCATCAAAATCTGCCGGACCTGATCTGTCTGCGGAAAATGGCATCACATTAAAGGATCAAATATTTGCTAAAAATTCCGAGGATGAACAACACATTCAATACCTTGAAAAAAACAGGAGCTGCAGCAATATTTCAGAAGATCAATACAAACAAGCTTTCAAATATCTTCGTCAGGGTGCTTATGCCGGGGAGCCGGATGCACTTGTTCCATACATAGACGGAGCAGGACTTGCCTCTGATTTCTCGGCCATCCGCGACAGGAATTTCGATACCTGGCGTTCAGACGCCGCCTCATTGGCTGACTCGGCACTACGCATGGGGCTGCCGGAATCAGCGGCATTGCTGGGTAACGCATATATGGATGACTTCAGCATGTTTGCCGGGATGATCGAGGACGATCCCTTCCAGGCCGAGGTAATGCGACAGTTATATTTTCAACTTTTTTCGGTTGCGCCTTCCCCGACCAACAATCAGTTAACGGCTGAACAAAAACAATCTGCATTAAGAAGATCGAAAGAAGTATTTGCCGATAATTTCCATGGTCGGGTAGTTCCCCGAACCGATGCAACAAAACGATTGCGATATGCCATGTCACTGAAAAAGGACGATACGGCACCTTGCGAGTAGTTCGACTTACAAAAGCTCCATGACAAACGCAATGCTTGGAGAGTAGCGATTAAACGAAAAAGCCGCTGAATACAGCGGCTTTTCTCTTGTTGCTCAAAACTATGGCAACTTACTTCATGCGATACGTAATTCGACCCTTGGTCAAATCGTACGGCGTCATCTCTACTTTCACTTTGTCGCCGGTAAGAATACGAATGTAATTCTTGCGCATGCGGCCTGAAATGTGGGCGGTGATGGTATGGCCATTCTCGAGTTTTACCCGGAAAGTGGTGTTGGGCAGGGTATCCATCACCGTGCCTTCAAATTCTATGGAATCGTCTTTTGACATGCTTTAAATATCAGGGGCAGGAGTGCCACGAAGTCGCGAATAATGCCACGGATAGCTCTTTCTTGCAAAGAAACCGTTAAGCCAGGCATTCCGTGGCGGAAAACGGGGCTATCCGGCCACTCCAGAGTCCTGGTACTTCGGCCATGGCGCATAAACGCGCAACCTCCGGAATAAACTCGGGGCGCGGCATAAACTGCGCTCCCATGAACTGAAGGTGCGGATTTTCGACCTGGGCATCGATCATTGGCCAGCTCCAGCCGTGCAATACCTTGCCCAGGGCAGCCAGTGCGATTTTGGAAGCGCCGCTTTCCGAGCTGAACATGCTTTCGCCAAAAAACATGCGCCCGATGGCGATACCGTAAATACCGCCGATCAGGTTTTCCTCAGAAAAAACTTCCACGCTATGGGCATGGCCCCGATGATGGAGATGAACATAGGCATCGATCATTTCGGGATGGATCCAGGTTCCGCGCTGCCCCTTGCGAGCTATCGTCGCGCAATGCTGGATGACTTGCCTGAACGAGGTATCCACCCGGATTTGCCAGGCCGATTTTTTCAGTTGACGACGGAATTTTTGCGAAAGACGGATCGCATCGGTTTTAAATACCATGCGTGGATTCGGGCTCCACCACAAAATCGGTTGCCCGTCCGAAAACCACGGGAAGATTCCGTTGCGGTAGGCATTCAATAATCGCGTTTCCGACAAATCACCGCCTGCCGCCAATAACCCATCAGGCTCAAGCAATGCCAAACGCACATCCGGGAAGGGTGCGCTTTCATCCTTGCCCAACCAGCTTAGTTCAATCGACATGACGGTACGGACTGTGCTCGAGTATTTGATCGCGGTAATTCAGAATATGTTCGCGTTCTTCATCACACCAGGGCCTGAGCGCATCGGCGAAAGCTTTCTCGGCCATAAAGTGGCGACTGTAAGTCAGTACGGGCATAAAACCGCGGGCGATTTTATGTTCGCCCTGGGCGCCGGGTTCGAAGCAGGTCAAACCTTCCCGCAAGCAATACTCGATGCCCTGGTAATAACAGGTTTCAAAATGAAGGCCCGGTACGATTTCCGATGCGCCCCAGTAACGTCCGTAAAGCGTTGTATCGCTTCGCAGGCAAAAAGCGCCGGCAATCGTTTCGCCGTTTTTATCAGCCAGGAAAATCACGACGCTGTCCGGCATTTCCCGGCACAGGTAACGGAAAAATTCCAACGTCAGGGCAGGGTGATTGCCTTTCTCAAGCTGCGTCGAGCAATAAAAACCGTACATCGCAGCAATATCTTCATCGGCGGCGATGCGTCCTGAAACACAACGAAGCGTTACCCCGGCTTTGGCAACCTGGCTTCTTTCCTGCAGGATATTCTTGCGTTTCTTCCGGTTCAACGCCGCCAGAAAGTCATCAAAATTTTCCCAGCCGATATTGTTTTGCCAATGAAACTGCACGTCGCACCGCTTAAGCCAGTATTCGGGCAAGGCAAAGGCTTCGGATTCCGGAAGAAAATTGATATGCACGGATGAGAGGTTTTCCTCGAGCGCTTTTTTTTCCAGACCGAGGATCAGTTTTTCCCGGGCATCGGCCTTGATCGCCATCAGGCGCGGACCGGTTACCGGCGTGTAGGGAATGGCGACGACCAGTTTCGGGTAGTACTCTCGCCCGGTTCTTGCATACGCATTCGCCCAAGCGTGATCGAACACGAACTCGCCATGCGAATTGTTCTTGATATAGGCAGGAGCGGCAGCGATTAATTCATCGCCATCGTAAAGCGATATCGGCGACGACTCCCAGCCCCAACGTTCACGCAGACATTGGTGTTTTTCCAGCCCCGATAAAAAAGCATGCGACAAGAATGGATGTTGGCTACCGTGCAAGGCGTTCCATCTCATGGCTGGAATATCGGAAACCGTTTGCCGCTTTTCGGAATATGCCATCGTTGAAGTGTAGCCGGTCGTGGTCTCATATCAATAAATATGATCCGTATGGGCGCATGCTTGCTGCGCCCAGAGGCTGTAACGAATTTTGGGCGCCAAGCATGCGCCCATACGTCTGATATTGCGGGTAATTTTCAGGTAGATCGAAAATTGCTTTTGCGTTTTTTTTAATGCTCTTTATCGAGGAATTTTTCGGCATCCAATGCCGCCATGCAACCAAATCCGGCAGAAGTAATCGCCTGGCGATAAACCTGGTCGGCCACATCGCCGGCGGCAAATACGCCAGGCACGCTGGTAGCGGTTGCGCCGCCTTCCAAGCCCGATTTGATCGTGATGTATCCGTTGCGCATCGCCAGTTGCTGTTCGAACAGGCTGGTATTTGGCGTGTGGCCAATCGCGACAAAGAAACCCTGAACATCAATCTCGCGGGTGCTGTCGTCGTTCACGCTGCGGATGCGCATGCCAGTCACGCCGGAATCATCACCCAGTACTTCATCGACGCTGTGATCCCAGATGATTTCGATTTTGCCGGCCTGTGCTTTCGCGAATAATTTGTCCTGAAGGATTTTTTCCGAACGCAGCTTGTCGCGACGATGCACCAAGTACACCTTGCGGGCGATATTCGACAGATACAACGCTTCTTCGACGGCGGTATTGCCGCCGCCAATCACGGCAACGTCCTGGTCGCGGAAGAAAAAACCGTCGCAGGTGGCGCAGGCGGAAACACCCTTGCCCATGAATTTTTGTTCGGATTCAATCCCAAGATATTTCGCACTGGCACCAGTGGTGATGATCAGGGCATCGGCGGTGTACTCACCATTATCGCCTTTCAGGCGGAAAGGGCGATTCGACAAATCGGCACTATGGATGTGATCGAAAATGACTTCGGTCTCGAAACGCTCGGCATGCGCCTGCATGCGTTCCATCAAGGCAGGACCCATCAGGCCATGCGCATCGCCCGGCCAGTTGTCGACTTCGGTCGTGGTCATTAATTGACCACCCTGCTGCAAACCGGTAATCAGGACAGGCTTCAGATTCGCACGCGCGGCATACACAGCAGCGGTCCAGCCGGCGGGGCCGGAGCCGAGAATCAACAATGGGCAATGCTTGGTGGTGGTCATAAAGAGTATTCAGTCCAAAAGGAAATTATGAGATTGGGACGTTGCGGCAGAAATTCAATCGTATTTCTAAGCCTGAATTATCGCTTATTTAAAGCAGATTCGTCCTTTGCTATGGGCGAGACTGGGTGATTTGAGGTATAAATCACATCTGAAATCCAAGATTTTAGGAACTCCCAGACGGTGGCACGAAGCTCGGAATCACAAAAGGCAAGCAAGGATCAGCGCCTGTCCACCATGAAGCGGGAAATCGCTTTAATCATTTTGGCCCCCGTGCTGTTTTACCTGTTGGTCAGCCTGCTCAGCTATTCCACCAATGACCCGGGCTGGTCGCGCACAGCGAGCGTCACTGGCGTCATGCACAATTATGGCGGCTTGCTCGGAGCCTATCTGGCCGATCTGGCATTTATGCTGCTTGGTTATATCGCCTATTTTTTGCCGGTCGTACTGGGCGGCATCGCCTGGATTGCCCTGTTCGGCCTGGATAGCGACGGCGATGGCCGCGTTGATTTTGGGCCAGCCTTGCGCTTGATCGGGATTGTCGGATTTTTGATTGCCGCTACCGGTTTATTCCATTCGCTCGGCGGGGCTGCTCCCGATTTGCCGGAAGGTTCCGGCGGCGTACTTGGGAAGCTGGTCGGCAACAGCAGCTACAGCATATTCGGCAGCATGGGCGGCAACTTATTGCTGACTGTCATTTTGTTGCTGTCCGTAACCTTGGCGACCGGCCTCAGTTGGTTTGCGTTGATGGACTGGATTGGTGGCTGGGTTCTAAAATTATTCGATCGCCTCGGCAAGAAAAAAGACGAAGCCGCCGAATGGCAACGCACCAAGGCCTTGCGCGAAGAACGCGAAGAAGTCCGCAAGCTCGATACCGAAAAGCGCGCCAAACGCGAACCGGTCAAGATCGAGCCGCCGGCAAAAGCCGTTATCGAAAAAAGCGAACGCGCACAGCGCGAACAGCAAATTCCCCTGTTCAATGCCGGTGGCGATAACAGCTTGCCGCCGCTTTCCCTGCTGGACGATCCGAAACCGCAACCGAACGGATATTCGGAAGAAACGCTCGAAACCTTGTCACGGCAAATCGAGTTCAAGTTGAAAGATTTCAGGATCGAAGCCCAAGTGGTCGGTGCTTATCCGGGCCCGGTGATTACGCGATTCGAAATGGAACCCGCTCCGGGTGTGAAAGGCAGCCAGATTTCGTCGCTGGATAAGGATATTGCCCGCGGCCTGTCGGTGAAATCGGTTCGTGTCGTTGACGTGATTCCCGGTAAATCCGTCGTTGGCCTGGAAATTCCGAACACACAACGTGAAATGATTTACCTGAGCGAGCTGTTGCGTTCGAAGGAATACGACAAATCCACCAGCCCCCTGACGATTGCACTCGGTAAAGACATTGGCGGTCGCCCAATCGTGGCTGACCTAGCCCGCATGCCGCATTTGCTGGTCGCCGGTACAACCGGTTCGGGTAAATCCGTTGGCGTGAATGCGATGGTGCTCAGCCTGCTTTACAAGGCAAGCGCGAAAGAAGTTCGCATGCTGATGATCGATCCTAAAATGCTCGAGCTGTCTGTGTATCAGGGCATACCGCATCTGCTGGCACCGGTGGTTACCGACATGAAGGAAGCGGCCAACGGCTTACGTTGGTGCGTAGCCGAAATGGAACGCCGTTACAAATTAATGTCGGCCGTTGGCGTACGAAACCTTGCAGGCTTCAATCGCAAAGTTCTGGATGCACAGGCCGCCGGCCAGCCATTGATGGATCCGTTGTTCAAGCCAAATCCCGAATTGAACGAAGCACCGCGTCCGCTTGAAACCCTGCCGTTCATCGTGGTGTTTATCGATGAATTCGCCGACATGATGATGATTGTCGGCAAAAAAGTGGAAGAACTTATTGCTCGTCTTGCCCAGAAAGCGCGTGCTGCGGGTATCCATTTGATACTGGCGACACAACGCCCATCGGTCGATGTGATTACCGGCTTGATTAAGGCGAATATTCCCACCCGGATCGCGTTCCAGGTATCCAGCAAAATCGATTCACGCACCATTCTTGATCAAAGCGGCGCGGAAACATTGCTGGGCCACGGCGACATGCTGTACCTGCCGCCTGGCACGGCAATGCCGGAACGTATCCATGGTGCATTCGTCAGCGACGAAGAAGTGCATCGCGTTGTCGAACACTTGAAACAGCATGGCGGCGGCATCGATTACATCTCCGGCGTGCTGGATGAAGTGCAAATGATGGGCGATGGCGTCGTCGTAGGCGCAGGCGGCCTGCCGGAATCCGGCGGTGGCGGTGATGAGAGCGATCCGCTATATGACGAAGCGGTAAAGATCGTGACCGAATCGCGTCGCGCATCGATTTCCGGCGTGCAACGCCGATTGAAGATTGGTTACAACCGCGCCGCGCAGAGCGCAGCCGCGCACGCGGGGGGGCGAAGCGATGGAAGCGGCCGGTATCGTTTCGCGCCCAGAGCACAATGGCGATCGTACGGTGCTGGCGCCGCCGCCACCACGAAATTGATACTGCTCGTAGGAGCGACGGAAGTCGCGATATGGCGACTTTCGCGACTTCCGTCGCTCCTGGGTGTTGTTTATCCATTCATCCACACTCTTGCACACTTCCCGAAATTCTTCAGTAAGCAAACATGCAAACGATAACTCGCAGTCTTCTAGTCTTGATGTTCCTGATGACAGGCACCGCCCACGCCGGCGCTCGCCAGCAAATGATGGCGTTTACCAAAAACCTGCAAGGGCTTAGCAGCCCGTTCGAGCAAACGGTTTATAACCCGTCGGGGAAAGTCACCGACAAGTCCACCGGCCAAGTGAAATTGAAAGCGCCGCGACAATTCCGCTGGCAAACGCTCAAGCCCTATCCGCAAACCATTGTTGCCGACGGTAACCATATCTGGATTTACGATCCCGACCTGGAACAGGTCACGGTTCGCAATCAAAGTGCGGAAGAATCCAATAGCCCACTGGCTGTACTGATTGACAGCACCGAGATGGATCGCCAATTCAAGGTCACGGAAGCCGCGACATCCAACGGACTTGAATGGCTGTTATTGAAGCCCAAAAAACCGGATGAAGCACCGTTTGAAAAAGCGATGCTGGGCTTTTCCGCACAAGGTTTGGCGCGCATGGAGCTTTACGATGGCTTGGGGCAGCGGACTGTGATCAGTTTTACGCAATGGCAACGCAATCCGAAGTTTGCCGCAACTGATTTCACTTTCACGCCGCCCAAAGGCGCCGACGTGGTCGGTGATGTAACACCGGGTGCAACGGTCACGCCAATCCGGGATTGATCAACCGAGAAACAATCTCTCGGCATTCGCCGTGGTTAGATTGGCGATATCTTCTTCCGATTGCCCACGCAGCTCGGCAACGACTTTCAAGACATCCACCAATCGGGCAGGTTCGTTACGTTGGCCACGATAATCGGCATTGGGCTGGTCGGGCGAATCGGTTTCGAGCAGCAGGTACTCTATCGGCATAGCCGTCACCAGACGGCGTAAGCGCTGCGCCCGGTCGTAGGTTATCGGCCCGCCGATGCCCAGTGAAAAACCCAGATTGAAAAGTTGGCGCGCTTGTTCTTCGCTGCCGGAATAGCTGTGTATCACGCCGCGCAATGGCCCGATTTTCCTGATGCTGGCAATCACTTCATCAACGGCACGGCGGGCGTGCACAACTACCGGCAATTCGAATTCACGCGCCAGTTTCAATTGTTCAATGAAGTAGAAACGTTGCAGCTCTGCATCGAGCCCATCGACAAAAAAATCCAGCCCGCATTCGCCCACGGCATTGGGTTTTTCTCTTTCAATCCAGTGATGCAGAGCCGGAATTTGTTCCGGACGATGCGATGCGAGATACATCGGGTGCAAGCCATAGGCCGGATAGAGGCCGGCATATCGGTTACACACGTCTTTCAGGTTGCTCCAACTGGCGAATTCGACCGCTGGCAGTAATTGGCGATTTACGCCTTCGGCTTGTGCACGAGCAACGACTTCGCTGCGGTCATGCT
The DNA here is from genome assembly GCA_964584915.1 of uncultured Arenimonas sp. GTDB lineage: Bacteria > Pseudomonadota > Gammaproteobacteria > Xanthomonadales > Xanthomonadaceae > Arenimonas. The sequence continues at coordinate 9,190 of CAZPCE010000091.1, forward strand.
GAAATTCCGGCGCATCGAGATGGCTATGGCTGTCGAATAGATCAAAGTGCGGCATCAGTCTTTCTTGAATTCGCCTTCAATGGGTGGTTTGCCGGCGACATTGCTGACCTGCTGGGGAGAATCGTTTCTGTTTTTCCAGGACGCCAATAACAGCGTCAATGCACCCATGAATATCTCGTCAAATGGCAGACCAAACGTGATAAATGGAATCAAGTCCGGAGTCACCAAGTCAATAATGAATAAGGCCGCCACTATCTTGAACAGGGTCGGAAACCGCAATCGCGAGGCGTAACCTAGTATTGGGGCAAGCAGGGGGTTGGACATTGAATTGCTCCTGAAAATCAGTCTGTTGTATAACACGCTCGATTCCGGAATTGCACATGAAAATGGTGTCAATTCAGCACGAATACAGTTGATTTGGGGGTGCCGCTGGCCTTTATAAACCGTTAAAATAGCGGTCTTTTCACGTCAGGCATTACTCCCATGGCCCTTAATCCGACCGATTTATACGATATCCGTTCCCTGCTTTCCGAAGAGGAGCGCATGATTCAAGACGCCGTGGCGCGTTTTACCGACGAAAAAATCATTCCGATTATCGGCGATGCCTTCAGCGAAGGCCGCTTCCCGAAAGAACTGGTGCCTGAAATTGCTTCGATGGGTTTGCTCGGTTCGTCACTGCCGGAAAAATACGGCTGCGCCGGTCTGAACTCGGTCAGCTATGGCCTGATCTGCCAGGAACTGGAGCGTGGCGATTCCGGCATTCGCAGCTTCGTATCCGTGCAAAGTTCGCTCTGCATGTATCCGATTTTCGCCTACGGCTCCGAAGAACAACGCATGAAGTATTTGCCGGGCATGGCCAAGGGCGAAATCATCGGCTGCTTTGGCTTGACCGAACCCCATGGCGGTTCCGATCCATTGAACATGAAAACCACCGCCAAGAAAGACGGCGACGACTGGGTGATCAATGGCGCGAAAATGTGGATCACCA
>CAZPCE010000092.1:0-10119 GCA_964584915.1 uncultured Arenimonas sp.
GATGATGAATCAGGATTTCGTGCCCTAATTTTACACGTATCTCGGCTGTACCCCAAACCGGGTTAATAAACGTTTTGACATAATATACATTATGCGAAGTCGTGTATTTGAATAGCTAGGCATTTAAAGGCTCTTGAGCTGCTGCTCTCTGGCTTATGCAGGCCCCAAATACCGCTTAAGTCCTCGCACAACCTTGGGTTGTCTCAAAGTCTCCGAGGCCAATCGCAACAATATTCTGGCGGCTTCCGGCGTGGCAATATCTATCCCCAATTCCGCTTCTACCGGCCAGTCGGCGTCCAGATGCAAATAACGATCGCGCAACTGGTCTTCCATCATGGATTGCACATGTTGTTGCTGGACCGAAATCAGCGACAGGATCAAGCGGCCATCAGACAGCCATTCGACGGCGCCGTCTTTTTCACTGAGCTTGCTCATGGGTCTGTAATTTGCGGTCGCTGTGCCAATGGACAGCATCCGGATTCTTGAAGCTTGCACCTTCATGAAATTCTCCGCCTCGTGCATCGCGATCAAGTCCGGCGCCACGGCGAACATGCCGCCATCGGCGTAAAGCTCGGAGCCGATCTTTATCGACGGAAAATAAGTGGGTGCCGCCGACGTGGCCATGGCGACGCTGGCCGCCCGGATGTCTTCGTCGCCACGTGAACCTGGCGCATGCGGCGTCTTGAATACTTTGGTGGTGCAGTTGGTGATGTTGACCGCTGGTACAACAATTGGATGTATGGCTTCACCGAGTGTTTTGCGGCCCAAATGAGTAACCAGAGCCTTGTTCAGCGCGATACCGTTGTATTTGGGCCCGAGGACCGAACGTGTCAGATCCCTCAACCGGGAAACGGGATTTGTCGGCAAGGAGCGACCGGAAAATATCTTGGTACCGTTTTCCAGGAATAGCTGCTTGATCTTGGCCATCGGGATTTCGTAGGCAAGGGCGATGGCAAGAATGCCGCCTACCGAGGTGCCGGCGATCAAATCGAAGCGGCGCCCCAAGGGTTCACCGGCCTGTTCTTCCAGTTCCGCCAATACTCCGGCGGTGTACAGGCCAAGATAACCACCACCGGCAAGTGACAATATCTGGAAAGGCTTTTCGTTATCGTTATCGGCCATGTCTTGAAGTATCTCAGTGTTTTGAAATGCCGCAACATGGACATTCTTTGTCCACCGGGATTCGCAACTCGCTGAAGCGCATTGCCAGTGCATCGAATTGCAGCAAACGGCCGTTAAGCGTTTGTCCAATACCAAGAATGATCTTGATGGCTTCGGTGGCCTGCAGCAAACCCATCACTCCCGGCAACACGCCTAGCACGCCGGCCTCGGCACAATTGGGAGCATCTTCGCCATCAGGCGCCTCGGGAAACAAACAGCGGTAGCATGGCGCCGAACCACGCTGGCGACCTGCATCAAATACGCTCATTTGCCCGCTGAAACGTTGAACCGCCGCATACACCAAGGGCTTGGCCAATTCGACGCAGGCATCGTTCAACAAATAGCGGGTGGGAAAATTATCTGAACCATCGATCACCACATCGGCGTCCGCGATGATGCTGCCGACATTGTCCGCATTCAATCTGGCTTGTTGCGTGCGGATTTTCACCCGTGGATTCAATGCATGCATCGTGGATGCAGCTGAATCCACTTTGGGTGTTCCGATACTGGCTTCGTTATGAAGAATTTGCCGTTGCAGATTACTTTTATCGACCAGATCGTTGTCGATGATCGTGATGTTGCCGATACCGGCGGCGGTTAAATAATAGGCAGCCGGAGAACCCAGGCCACCTGCTCCGATCAAAACGACACGTGCTTGCTCGAGTTTTTTCTGTCCGTCGATTCCGACTTGCGGCAGGCGCAAATGTCTTGCGTAACGCTCGCTGAAATCCCGGTCGAGGCCGTTGTCTTCGAGTGGTAATTGATCCGCTGACCAGCGCTGGAATCCACCGAGTACGTTGAAGAGATGCTTGTAGCCCAAAGCCGCGAGTTTTTCCGCCGCCATCATCGACCGTATGCCGCTGCCGCAGATCAGCATTACCTTTTGATCACGATCGGAAACATAAGCGCTCGGATCATGTTCAAGTGCTGCTCTTGGAACCGCCAATGCATTCCTTGGCAAACCCAGTGCATGTTCATCGGGTTCGCGCACATCCATCAACATCACGCCATCGGCTTGCATGGAAACCGCTTCCGCAGGCGTGATGTCGGTGATGACGTTTTTCATCGAATCAGGACAACCAGCGACCATATGGCAAAACGCGCATCATGGCACCGGCCGCAATGTTGCCCTCGCCTTCAGGCAACATGATGAGGGCATTCGATTCCGCGGCTGCTCGCAGTCGATGCGATCCGGTGGCGGCATTCGGTGTGACCGAAATCATGCCCTGATTGTCGATATGCAAATCACCGCGCATGAATTCCAGTCTTGCATGTTGCTTGCTGATACTTTGCGACAGTTGGGCGCGCAACAAGCTGCGTGGTTCTGCCCTGCCCTGAAGTCCGTCCAGCAGACGACGGCCGAGACTCAAAAATGTTGCCAGTACGGAAACCGGGTTGCCGGGCAAACCTAAAAACAAGGTTTTTCCGACTTGGCCAAACAACAATGGCATGCCGGGTTTCATGCGGACTTTCCAGAAATGGATTTGCCCGTGTTGTTCCAGAAACGCCGGCAGATAATCTTTTTCGCCAGCGGAAACGCCGCCGCAAGTAATGACGACGTCGAATGAAAACGCGGCGTCTCTCAAAGCGGTTTCGATGCGCGCCGGATCGTCCGGCAAGACCGGCCACGCGACCGGTTCCAGGCCTTCGGCGATCAATAAGTTTTGCAGCAACGCGCGATTGCTATCGTAGATCTGGCCAGCCTCCAGTGCTTGGCCCGGAGCTTGCAGTTCATCACCACTGGTAAAGATGGCAACGGTCGGTCGCGTGGCGCAGGCGACATCGTGCAAACCCACCGCCGCGAGCAAACTGATTCTTGCGGCTTTCAATACCTGCCCGGCTTTCGCGATATTGTCATCGATGGCGACATCTTCGCCGGCACGGCGAATATTCGAGCCGAACTTGACGGGCGCATGGAATTTTACGCTGCCCTGCTCTTCGCTGCTGTCTTCCTTGATCGCGATGGTATCCGTACCTTCAGGCAGCATGGCGCCAGTCGTGATGCGGACACATTGGCCTTTTTCAATTACGAAACCTTTGGGTGGGCCGGCAAATTGTTCGCCGATGATTTCGAAGCCGGATTTCGCGTATTCATTCAAATCTTCCGCACGCAGTGCGTAACCATCCATGGCGGCATTGTCGAAATTCGGCAATGCAACGGTGGCGATGATGTCCTCGGCCAAAACACGGTTCAATGAACGCGCCAGCGGTACGCGTTCGGCACCTAAACGGTTAGCGGCAGCGACATCGTCGATGATGGTCTGCGCATCGGAAAAACTGATTCTTTGCGGATATGTCGAGTTCACAGGGTATTAAAATCTTCGGGGGTGTTTAGATTACCGATTTGGATGTCGGTGCGGTCAATAATTTTGAAATTTAATTTCGATAGCAAGGAATGAACGGCTTTTTCCTGTCCATCAAGCGCCTGTCTAACGGTGGACAGGCAACTGTCGACATGCCAAAGCGCCAGCAATGGTTGCATCCCATCGCTGTCGCGCAGCTGAGTGCCGGGTGCTTCCGGACAATCGAGCCACTTTTCGATCTGCTTCACAGGTACATTTTTGATATCGACGGGTATGGTCAACAGGTATTCGCTATTGCAAGCGCCCAGCAATGCCTCAATGCCGGCAAGCGGTCCTGAAAACGCAGCACGCTGGTCGAAAACGGGAGTAATTTGCATCGCTGCATAACGCTCATCCGGTTCTCGGGCACTGATGAATTTCCCGGCGAAGCGCATCTGAAGTTTGTCCAGAATGCGCTCACAAAGGAATTTATCTTCATGGCGGACAAAGGCTTTGTCCGCACCATTTAGACGCGAACCACGACCGCCTGCAAGAATTCCAAGACTGATATTTCCGTAAAACTTCACTTGCGCTTGGCGTGTCTCATTAGACGTTGGCGTGACTTGACCTGTTTTTCGGTAAGCACGTTCTTCTTGCCTTCAAACGGATTCACGCCTTCCTTGTAGATGAATTGCACCGGTGTGCCGCTGAGTTTGAAACGTTTGCGGAAAAAGTTTTCGAGATAGCGTTTATAACTTTCCGGCAGCTTTTTGAGGCGCGTGCCATGCACGATGAAGGTCGGCGGATTGGTGCCGCCAGGATGCACGAATCGAAGCTTGGCTACGTGGCCATTTTGAACCGGTGGCGGATTGGTCTCAGTCGCTATTTCCAGCGCCTTGTTGACTTCGGAAGTACCGAAAACGCGGGTTGCCGATTCATGGGCGCGATTGATCGCCTTGAATAATTCCAGCATGCCGGTGCCGTGCTTGGCGGAAATCGTAACGCGTTCCGCCCAGGTGCAGAACGAGAGTTTGCGTTCGAGCATTCCCATCGTCTGGTCGCGTTGGTATGAACTCTGTCCGTCCCACTTGTTGACCGCGATAACCAATGCCCTGCCTGCTTCAAGTACATGGCCAAGAACAGTTGCATCCTGTTCGGTAACGCCTTCGCCAGCATCGAGCATCACGACGGAGACTTGTGCCGTTTCGATCGATTGCAGTGTCTTGAACGTGCTAAAAATTTCTACCGCTTCTTCGACTTTCGAGCGGCGGCGTAAACCAGCGGTGTCGATCAGTTTGTATTTTTTTCCATCGCGAACCATGTCAACCGAAATCGAGTCACGCGTCGTGCCTGGAACATCGGAAGCAATGACGCGTTCCTCGCCGAGCAAACGATTGACCAAGGTCGATTTGCCCACATTCGGGCGACCGATGAATGCCAAGCGAATTTCGTCCGGATCCGTTTCGCTCGAAGCATCGGCGTCTTCCTTGGAAGGCTGAGGCAGTTTCGATTTGATGACTTCGAGCAACTGCGGTATGCCGCGCTGATGCGCGGTTGCTGTTGCGATTTTTGTTTCGATGCCGAAGCGGGAAAATTCGTTGACGGCGGCGGTTTCATCCACGCCGTCGGTTTTATTTACGACCAAGACGATCTGCTTGCCGCTGCGACGCAGCCAAGGCAGTATGTTTTGGTCCATCGCACTCGGGCCTTCGCGGCCATCGACGACGAAGAGGACCAGATCGGCTTCGTCAACCGCAGCTCGCGATTGCTTCGCCGTTGCACCGGCAAGGCCTTCTTCATCGCCTGACAAGCCGCCGGTATCGCAAACGATAAACGGCAGGTTTTCGATCAAGCGGCAAAAACCATAATTACGATCGCGCGTTACACCCGGTTCGTCGTGAACGAGTGCATCGCGCGTACGGGTCAACCCGTTAAATAATGTCGACTTGCCGACGTTAGGCCGTCCGACCAAGGCTACCATCGGCAATATCATTATTGATCCAGTTTATAGGCTGCTAATTCGCCTTCAGTCGTGAGTGCGTAAAGAACACCGTCATTGGAAATGACTGGCGTACCGCGAAGATAGGCGCTTTGCACGCGGACACGGGCAACTATTTCACCAGTGTCGATTTTCATCCAGTGCAGATAGCCTTCCAGATCACCTACAACCGCATAGTTGCCCTGGATGACCGGCGTTGTGAGCATCCGACGCTGCAAACCTTCCTGCTTCCATGTACCGGTACCGTCTGTGCGGCTCAAGCCGTGCACAACGCCCTGCTTGTCGGCGACGACCACGGTGTTTTCATTCATCGCAAGGCCGCCGTAACTGCCGATCTCGCGCGTCCAGAGTGGTCGACCATTATTCAGCGACAAAGCCATGCTTTGACCATGGAAGCTGGTGGCAAAAACCGCTTCGCCGCCTACCTGGATTTCGCCGTCGACATCGGCAACGCGATCAAGTTCGGTACGACCATCGGGATCGGCGATGGCCTGTTCCCAGCCTTGCAAACCATCTGCAATTCGCAGCATGACGACCGTGCCGTCTTCATAACCGACATAGACGACGCCGGTGCCAAGGACCGGACTGCCATTGCCGCGAACACTCAAGGAAGGCAGTGCGCGATCAAATACCCATTTGCGGGTACCGTCTGCAATATCAAAACCGAATGTGCGGCCATCACCGCCGCGGACAATGACGCGATCATCCGCTATCAGCGGTGTGCTGATAACTTCTGAAGTGATTTTCGCAGTCCATTTCTTGCTGCCGGTTTCCGCATCGAGTGCCAGCACTTCGCCATTGCGACCACCAACGACGACCAGTCCGCCACCAACGCCGGCGCTGCTGGTCAGGCCGGTTTCGGTCGAGTGCTTACGCCAGAACAATAAACGGCTGCCGCCGGACTTCATTTCCAGCGCTTTCGATTCCCACAGTGTTTTGCCGCTGGTGGCATCGAGTGCCAGCACCTTGCCGTTGTCATCGACCACAAAGACTTTATTGCCGGCAACAGCCGGTTTCTGACGCAACCATAATTTGCCTTCACCACTACCAACGCTGGTCGACCACAAGCGCGTTACCGTGATGGTATTTGTCATTTTTGTAAGCTCGGCAGGTTCGGCTGCCGCGTTTTTCGAAGTTCCCCCGAACCAACCCTTAACGGTGGAACAGCCATTCAGCGTAAATGCAATCAGGCAAATCAAAGCAATGCGTTGCAACATGGATCAAGCTCCCGGCTTAGCAGGCACAGAGCCACCTGCTTCTATAAGTTTTAATTCGATTAGACTGCGGATTGGTGCTGCTTCATCCAGCGCAGTTAGCGCTTTGACATAGGACTGGCTGGCAAGTTCCCGTTTGCCAAGCGTGAATTGTGCGTCGCCGCGAATCTCTTCAAGCGCTGCAGGATAAATACTTTCCTTGATGCCGGAGAGCGCGGTTAATGCAAGCTCCGCCTTGCCGTTCATCAGCTGAAGACGTGCAATGCGGAGTTGGTAAAGTTCCTTGATGCTTGCTTCCGTAGCCTTCGCTGCATGGGCCTGAAGAAGTTTCAGTGCATCGTCGTTTTTCCCGTTTGACTGCAGCAATTCTGCCTGACGCAAAACCGCGAAATCGAGGTACGGGGTATCGGCGTATTTTGATTCCAGCAATGCCAGCACGATTTTTGATTTGCCGTCGTCGCTCTTTTCAATCGCTTGCGTGAAGGCCTGGAATTGAAGTGCAGCTTCCGTATCGTGCTTTTTACCGTTGCCGTCCCACCAATTCCAGGCAGCTATGCAACCCAGGCCTAATGCTATGCCAGTGATGAGTGACCCACTGTTTTCCTTAAACCAGGTTCTTACGCGTTCGCCTAATTCGTATTCGTCAATTTGATGGTTGGACATAATTCTCTAATCTGCCTGAACAGTGAAATGGTGCTGATGAATGAACAATGGTTATGGTGTTATTGCGCTGCGGCTTTGGCGACCAATGAGCCATCGCTAGCGATTTTAAAACGTGCCACGTTATCTTGCTTGAATGCGCTGAAATCGACTGCCTGGCCATTACGCAGTATTTGCACCTGATCTGCATTTCCTATCGTCATGCTGGATAGCTGGTCGATATTGTACTGTTTAACGGTGCCGGCACCGACGATGCCGTTTTCAATTTTCTTGCCATCGCTGCCGGTAATGTCCATCCAGCTATCGGAATTGACCCGGATTTCCCATCCGGCCGATGAAGTGGCGGAAGCAATCGGCGCCATGCTTGCCATCACTGGCGGCTGATTCGCCGGAGTGACGGTTACGGCAGGCTTATCTTCAGGCTTCACCGTTGCGGCAGCGTCAGTGGATTGAACCGGCAGCGCCTGTGTCTGCGACTGCATATCCAGCGGCAATGTTTCGGTACGTTCGCCAGGTGACCGGAAATGCATGGCCAACATGATCAGCGATGTCACGATAACACCGGTAATGGCAAAGTAGCCAAGAGTGCTCAGTGTTTTATCGATGTCCCTGCGCACCGGCTTGTCGCTCAATATTTTCATCGCGGGCATTTCGGATGTTTTGATATTGAACTCGTTCGCCAAGGTGCCCGGAAGGCCCAAGAGTTTTATGTAGCTGCCAAGGTAGCTGCGAACATAAATTGCTGCTCCCAGCTTGCCCCAGTTTTCCAGCTCGAGGGCTTCGATGATTTCGACCGGCAATTTTAATCGCGCCGCGGCATCACCAACTTTCAGGCCAAGCTTTTCGCGGGCATGTCTGAGTTGCAATCCCAGGGGTTCGGCAAACAGTGTTTCTTGATAGGCGTTATCGTTCATGGCTTCTTCTGCCCCTCTCCCGTGGGCGGCTGAATTTGAGCTTGCAACAAGATATCTAGTTGTTTTTGGTACTTCGAGGCAGCGCGGTCGTCGCCGGCTGATTTTTCTATTTGTTGTGCCAGTTCCAACAGTGACGCATCCAACGGACCCAGTGCTTCACGTCTTTGCATGAACGCGCGGGCTTCTAAAAAAAGGGATTGTTTGAACTTCAGCTGCGCCATCGTTTGCAAGGCGCCAGCGCTTTCGGGATTGATACCCAAAGCAGCCCTGGTACGTTCTTCAGCCATGGCAAGATTGTTATTGCTCATGCTGCATTTGCCGGCATTTTCGAATGCTTCTTGCGCCATTGGATAATTACTGTCATTGGTGGCTTTCAGAAACTGGGCGTCGGCCAGCTCGTATTCGCCTTTCTCGCACAGATGGACGGCAAAAGCGTTCAAGACGTAGCCGTTCGCCGGTGAAAACTTTACCGCGGTTGCGTAAAAGCCGTCGGCTTTCCGCGACTCGCCTTGTTGGTCGAGAATAAATGCCTTCAACATGTACGGAATGCCCGATTTCGGATCGGACTTGATGGCGGCTTCGGCATTTTTAAGTGCAGCTTTGTAATCTTTCTTGCCGATATATTGCTGTGCGATAGAGACTGCGCTTTGTCCGGCATAGGAAAGGGGTTTTTCCAGTGCCTCATAACGCGGGTTGGCCAAGGGTTGTTGCTGCGCAAGGCCGGTGCCCGTGCTTGCCAAGAACAAGGCGATCATAGCCGGACGATGCCAGTAGTTACGCAGCATCACTGATTCCCCGGGCTTCAAGTTTTGCCTTGAACTCGGATTGGCGGCGGGTTTTATCCATAACCTGCCCTTTCAGCTGGCCGCAGGCGGCATCGATATCGTCGCCGCGTGTGCGGCGCACCATCGTGAGAACATCATTGTCGAGAAGGATTTTCTGAAATGCGCGGATATCTTCTTCGGTCGAGCGTTCAAAACGCGTTCCCGGAAACGGATTGAACGGAATAAGATTGATTTTTGCGATATCGTTGCGCTGGGCTTTTGAATGCAGCGCATGCACCCATTTCACCAGTTGGCGAGCCAGCGCGGGCGTATCGTTTACGCCTTTCATCATCGTGTATTCGAAAGTAATCGAAGTACGCGGCTTGCGCTCGGCGTAACGGATGCAGGCATCCATCAATTCCGAGAGCGGGTATTTTTTGTTGAGTGGTACCAGTTCGGTACGCAATTCATCGTTCGCGGCATGCAGTGAGACCGCGAGCGACACATCGCTTTCGATGGAAAGCTTGTCGATCATCGGCACGAGGCCGGCAGTGGAAAGCGTTACGCGTTTGTTGGCAAGACCGAAACCGAGGTCATCACGCATGATACTCATCGCGCGAACTACATTATCGAAGTTCAGCAATGGCTCGCCCATGCCCATCATCACGACGTTGGTGAGTTTGCGTTGCTGATGAACCTGATTGCCGAGCGCTTTCGCCGCAACCCAGACCTGACCGATAATTTCTGCCGTGGAGAGGTTGCGATTGAAGCCTTGCGTGGCGGTAGAACAGAATTGGCAATTCAGACCGCAGCCGACCTGGCTTGATACGCAGAGCGTGCCACGACCCTTGTCGGGGATGAAAACCGTCTCGACGGCGTTACCCGTGTCCATGCCAAGCAACCATTTCTGGGTGCCGTCGAGCGAAGGTTTGTCGAACATTGTTTTTGGCGCACGAACTTCGGCGTGTTCAACCAACTTGGCGCGCAGTGCTTTGCCAAGATCGGTCATTTCCTCGAAGTTATCGACGTGACGATGGTATATCCATTTCATGACCTGCTCGGCACGAAAACGCTTTTCGCCCAGGCCGGTGAAAAATTCCACCATGCCTGTGCGGTCGAGATCGA
>CAZPCE010000093.1:0-10107 GCA_964584915.1 uncultured Arenimonas sp.
GCGAACGCACGGTTGTTACCGAACGCGTCATGGACAGCAACGATCTCGAAAAAGAGCGCGGCATTACCATCCTTTCGAAAAATACCGCCATCCGCTGGAAATCACCGGAAGGTGAGGAATACCGCATCAATATCGTCGACACCCCAGGCCATGCCGACTTCGGTGGCGAAGAGGAACGCGTATTGTCGATGGTCGATTCCGTATTGATCCTGGTCGACGCAATGGACGGCCCGATGCCGCAAACCCGCTTCGTGACCCAGAAAGCCTTCGCGATGGGCTTCAAGCCAATCGTCGTGGTGAACAAGGTTGATCGTCCGGGCGCGCGTCCTGATTGGGTACTGGATCAAACTTTTGATCTGTTCGACCGCCTCGGCGCTACCGACGACCAACTTGATTTCCATACTGTTTACGCTTCTGCCCTGCACGGCTATGCCGGCCTGAGCCCGGAAGTACGCTCCGGCGACATGACCCCATTGTTCCAGGCCATCGTCGACCATGTGTCGCCACCGCCGGTCGATATGGAAGGCCCATTCCAGATGCGCGTCACGTCGTTGAGCTACAGCAACTATGTCGGCATCATCGGCACCGGTCGCGTTCAACGCGGCAAGGTCCGTACCAATATGCCGGTATCCATCGTTGACCGCGAAGGCAAAGTCCGTACCGGTAAAGTTCTCCAAGTCATGGGCTTCATGGGTCTGGAACGTATTGACGTGCCTGAAGCAGGCGCCGGCGACATCATTGCCATCTCGGGCATCGAAAACCTCAGCATCTCCGACACCGTTTGTGCCGTTGATGCGCCAGAACAGTTGCCGGTGCGGACCGTCGGTGAACCGACCATCAGCATGACATTCCAGGTCAATAATTCCCCGTTTGCCGGCAACAAGGATCGCAGCGGCGGCAAGTTCCTGACCTCGCGTCAGCTGCGTGACCGCCTGATGCGCGAAACCCTGCACAACGTCGCATTGAAAGTGGAAGAAACCGAAGATGCCGACAAATTCAAAGTCAGCGGTCGCGGCGAATTGCATCTTTCGATCCTGATTGAAACCATGCGTCGCGAAGGTTACGAGCTGGCTGTGTCGCGTCCGGAAGTCATCGTGAAAGTGATCGATGGCCAGAAAATGGAACCGATCGAAAGCCTGGTCGTGGATCTCGAAGAACAATACCAGGGCGGTGTCATGCAACGCCTCGGTGAACGTCGCGGCCAACTGACGAACATGGAACCCGACGGCAAGGGTCGCGTCCGTATCGATTTCATGATTCCTGCGCGCGGCCTGATCGGTTTCCAAACCGAGTTCCGCACCATTACCGCCGGCACCGGCCTGCTGTTCCATGTGTTCGATCATTTCGGCCCGCTGTCGGAAGGCGCCATTGCCGAACGCCAGAACGGCGTCATGATTTCCAACGGCACCGGCCCCTCACCTGCCTATGCGCAAATCGCGATGCAGGAACGTGGCCGCTTGCTGGTTGAGCCGGGCGAAGAAATTTACGAAGGCCAGATCGTCGGCATCCATTCGAAAGACAATGACCTCACCGTCAATGCCTTGCGCGCCAAACAGCTGACCAACTTCCGCGCCTCGGGCAAGGATTTTGACGAAGGCCTGACGCCTGCGATCAAGTTCTCGCTGGAACAATCGCTGGAATTCATTGCCGATGATGAATTGGTGGAAGTCACTCCTATCGCCATTCGTTTGCGCAAAAAAGAACGTACCGAGAACGACCGCAAGAAAGCCAATCGCGGTTAATTGATTGGCTTCCTCGTGATTGAACTTAAAACCCGCCGCTTGGCGGGTTTTTTGCGGGTGTAAAATATTGCTCCGCCTGACGTGGCAAAAAAGTCGTCGGGCCATCAATCCTTATGGGGAAATTCGATTGCAGATAGATACGACACTGTGGCTACTGACCGCACTTGCCGGTTTTGCAGCCGGATTTCTCGATAGCATCGTTGGTGGTGGCGGGCTGATTCTGACGCCGGCAATGCTGAACTTGCATCCGGGATTTAATGTTCTGCAGTTGATTGCCACCCAGCGAACCAGTTCGATCGCTGGCACGAGCGTTGCAGCCTGGAATTACTTTCGCCGCGTCAGCATCTCTTGGAGAATCGTCGTGCCGGCCTGTATCGCCGCATTGCTGGCATCGGCGATTGGTGTGCAATTTGCCAAAGCGATGGACAAGGAAGTGTTGAAATGGATCGTGCTTTCGATGTGCGTGCTGCTGGCCATCTATACCGTGTTCAAGAAGGATCTCGGCAACCTGCATATTCCCCGCTATCAGGGCACCCATGAAAGTATTGCCGCTGCGGGCGTAGGCGCCGCCTGCGGGTTTTATAACGGGCTTATCGGCCCTGGCACCGGCACACTGATGGTGTTCGCTTTCGTCAGCATCATGGGAATGGATTTCCTGCGCTCGTCGGCGCTTTCAAAAGCGAGCAATGTTGCGGCCGACTTGAGTTCATGGACGATACTGCTGTTTTCGGGCTACGTCATTTGGGCTTTGGCGCTACCACTGGTTATCGGCAACATGCTCGGCAGTTATGTCGGCAGCCACATCGCCATAAAAAAAGGCCAGGGGTTTATCCGGGCCTTTTTTCTGGTTGTTGTATGTTTGCTAATTGCCAAATTAGCCTGGGATTTGTGGCGTTGAAATCCCAGCGCGCCTGCTTGCTGCACCCTATGGCATTAAACGGAAATCGCGGAGCGTTTGCGTACGATCAACATGGCGATTTCCAGCGATTGCTCGTAATTCATCCGCGGATCGACCGTGCTGGTGTAAGCACGTTCGAGGTCTATTTCAGTCAGTTCACGCGCACCGCCCAGACATTCGGTGACGTTCTCTCCGGTGAGTTCGAGATGTACGCCGCCCAGTCTTGAACCCAGCGCGGCATGCACATCGAAACTTTGATCCAGCTCGCTACGAATATTGTCGAAACGGCGTGTTTTATATCCATTGGATGTGCTTTCGGTATTGCCGTGCATTGGATCGCATACCCAAAGCACTTTTTTACCTTCAGCCTGAACCGCCTTGATCAATGACGGCAATTTTTCGGCAACCTTAGTTGCACCCATTCGCTGAATGAATGTCAGGCGCCCCGCTTCGTTTTCGGGATTCAATACATCAGCCAATTTCAGCAATTGATCCGGCGTTACCGAAGGGCCGATCTTGATGGCAATCGGATTGCGAATGCCGCGGAAATATTCGGTATGGGCTCCGTCAATATCGGCTGTGCGCATGCCGATCCACGGAAAATGGGTCGACAGATTGAACCAGCCATTCTGACGCGGCACTTTCCGCGTCAGCGCTTGTTCGTAAGGAAGCAGCAAAGCTTCATGCGAAGTATAGAAATCGGCGCGATTCAGGTTATGCAAATCAACACCCGAAATGGTTTCCATGAAACGGACGGCATTGCCGACCGCTTCGACCATCTTGTGGTATTCATCCGACAAGGGCGAATGGCTAACCCAATCGAGATCCCAATATTCCGGATGATGCAGATCGGCAAAACCACCGTCGATCAAGGCACGTACAAAATTCATGGTCATTGCCGAACGCGCATGACCTTTCACCATGCGACGTGGATCCGGTATCCGTGCGGCCTCTGTGAATTCCGGCTGGTTGATGAAATCACCACGATAACTTGGCAAGGTAATGCCATCTTTGGTTTCGGTATCAGTCGAACGCGGCTTCGCATACTGCCCAGCGAAGCGACCGACACGGACGACTGGAAGGCGCAATCCATGCACCAGCACCAAGCTCATTTGCAGCAACACTTTCAGACGATTCGAAATCAGGCCGGATTCGCAATCGGAAAAACTCTCCGCACAATCACCACCCTGCAACAAAAAGCGTTTTCCCTCCTGGGCTTCTGCAAGTTGCTTTTTCAGAGCGAGAATTTCCCAGGACGTAACCAATGGAGGCAGCAGCGACAATTCATTTTGAACGCCTTCGAGCGCAAGCAAATCCGGATAGATCGGCTGCTGCAAAGCAGTACGCGAACGCCATGTTGCGGGAGTCCAATTGTCAGCATTGGTGTCTGAATTGTTCATGCCGGATTCGTCGATATTCATTGAACGGTTACTTTGAAAAGATGTTGTCATTACCGTCGCTCTTTACGTTTCTTGAATGCCGCAACCGCGGCACCGATGGTTAACAGGACAAAACACAGCAAGGTCCACTCGGGCATCGAAAAGCCTAGCCAGGTCCAGTTTACTTTTGCGCATTCTCCGGACCCCTTCATGACTTCCTTGATCAGATCCAGTTTGCTTGGAATCGCTTCCATCAAATACGCCAGACCCGGGCCGCAAGCGGGGGCCTGATCAAGCGGAAGATGCTGCAGATAAACATGATGCCCGGCCAGATAGATACCAATACCGCCGGTGATTAGTGCAAGCACACCATAAACCGCCCTGCCGCCACGCGATTTGGGATTATGTAAAGCCCCAAGCAAGCCGACGAGCCCCAGCGAAAAAAATGCGATCCGCTGAAAGATGCAAAGTGGGCAAGGTTCGAAATGCAATACTTTATCGGCGTAAAAGGCATAACCGAGCAACGCGGCGCAAACAACAAAACCGAAAAAGAATTGAAGACGAAATGACCAAGCGAATGGATTGAGTTTCATGGGAGATCAATATAGGGAATTATGGTGATGACAGTAACGCAACTCATGGGGTTCCGGTAGTGATTTTTTTGAATATGGGCAGAACCGCAGATATAAAAAACCCGGCCTAAGCCGGGTCTTTTTATTGCTGAAGCTGGTCGCTTATTCGGAAGTAGCGACTGCTGAAACCGGACGATCAACCAATTCAACATAAGCCATTGGTGCATTGTCGCCGTCACGGAAACCGCATTTCAGGATGCGCAGATAACCGCCCTGGCGTTCCTTGTAACGTGGACCGAGTTCAACGAACAACTTGCCTACGGCTTCCTTGTCGCTGAGGCGCGACATGGCGAGACGGCGGTTGGCCTGGCCATCGACTTTACCGATGGTGATCAATGGCTCGGCAACGCGACGCAGTTCTTTTGCCTTCGGCAAGGTGGTGCGAATGAGTTCGTGCTTGATAAGGGACGCTGCCATATTGGTAAACATCGCTTTGCGATGTGAACTGGTACGGCTGAATTTACGTCCTGATTTTTGGTGGCGCATGGTCGTATTCCTTAAATATCCGGGCTCAGCCCATCATGCCTTGTTGAAGACCGGCCGGTGGCCAGTTTTCCAACTTCATGCCGAGAGCCAAAGCGCGCGAGGCCAACACTTCTTTGATTTCAGTGAGTGACTTCTTGCCGAGGTTTGGTGTTTTCAGTAATTCCACTTCAGTGCGCTGTACCAGATCACCGATGTAGTAAATGTTTTCCGCTTTCAAGCAGTTCGCCGAACGCACAGTCAGTTCCAGATCATCGATCGGGCGCAGAAGCACCGGATCAACGCCCGAAGCCGCAGGCTTGGCAGCATTGCGATCGCGCTGCGTGAAGTCACCGAATACCGACAATTGATCAGTCAGGATATCGGCTGCCGTACGGATAGCATCTTCAGCGTCGATAGTGCCGTTGGTTTCGATGTCCAGAACCAGTTTGTCCAAGTCGGTGCGTTGTTCAACGCGGGCGGCTTCGACGGCATAGGCAACACGGCGTACTGGCGAGAAGCTGGCATCCAGCATCAGACGACCAATGGTGCGGGTTTCATCATCAGGACGACGGCGTGCGGCCGCTGGCTGATAACCGAAACCACGTTCAATCTTCAGGCGCATGTTCACTGCAGTGTCTTTGGTCAGCGTGCAGATCACGTGCTCGCCATTCAGGATTTCGACGTTATGGTCGGTCTTGATGTCGGCGGCGGTGACCACACCCGGACCTTGGGCTTGCAGGGTCAGCGTGGTGGATTCAGTATTGTGCATGCGAATGGCAACGTCTTTCAGGTTCAACAGAACTTCGAGTACGTCTTCTTGCAAGCCTTCAACGGTAGTGTATTCATGCAACACGCCGTCCATTTCGACTTCCGTAATGGCAAAGCCGGGGATGGACGACAGCAGGACGCGACGCAAGGCATTGCCGAGCGTGTGACCGTAACCGCGTTCCAGTGGTTCGATAACCACTTTCGCGCGATTGAGACCGAGGCGTTCGATATTGGGGCCGCGTGGGCGCAGCACCTGGTGGGCGGAAACCGTCATGGACAGCGACACTCCTAAAAATTACTTCGAATACAGTTCGACAATCAGCGCTTCGTTAATATCGGAAGGCAGATCGGCGCGGTCAGGTACAGATTTGAAGACGCCGCTGAATTTCTTGGCGTCAACTTCACACCAACCAGGAATCAAATCCATTTGCTGATTCAGTGTGAGAGCTTCCTGCACGTTCAAATATTTCTGTGCGCGCTCCGACAACTGGATGCTGTCTCCCGCTTTCACTTGATACGACGGCAGATTGACCGATTTACCATTAACCAAGACACCTTTATGCGACACCAATTGGCGTGCTTGCGGGCGGGTAACGGCAAAACCCATGCGATAGATCACATTGTCCAAACGCTGTTCAAGCATTTGCAGCAATGTTTCGCCGGTGTTGCCCTTCTTGGTCGAGGCTTTTTTGTAGTAGTTGCGGAACTGACGCTCCAGCAAACCGTAGATGCGCTTTACCTTTTGCTTTTCACGCAACTGGGTGGCGTAATCAGACAATTTGCCTTTCTTGGCGGCGCCGTGCTGACCCGGTTTTTGTTCGAGTTTGCACTTGGAATCAATCGCGCGGGCTGGACTCTTCAGAGAGAGATCAGCGCCTTCACGACGAGCGAGTTTACAGGTGGGACCGATATAACGAGCCATTATTTATTCTCCTATCCCTTAGACGCGACGCTTTTTAGGCGGTCGGCACCCGTTGTGCGGGATTGGGGTAACGTCGATGATGTTCATGATCTTGTAACCGCAGGCATTCAACGAACGCACGGCTGATTCGCGACCCGGGCCTGGGCCTTTGATGCGAACTTCCAAGGTTTTTACACCGTAATCCAGCGCGGTTTTGCCGGCTTTTTCAGCGGCAACCTGAGCAGCGAACGGGGTCGACTTACGTGAGCCGCGGAAACCCGCGCCACCCGAAGTTGCCCATGACAAGGCATTGCCCTGGCGGTCGGTGATCGTAACGATGGTGTTATTGAAAGAAGCATGGACGTGGGCAACACCGTCGGTGACGATGCGCTTGATCTTCTTCTTGGTTTTGGCAACTGGTTTATTCATTTTTGGCTATCCCTTATTTCTTGATAGCTTTGCGTGGGCCCTTGCGGGTCCGTGCATTCGTGCGGGTACGTTGACCACGCATCGGCAAGCCACGACGATGACGCAGACCGCGATAGCAGCCAAGATCCATCAGACGCTTAATGGACATGCCCACTTCACGACGGAGGTCACCTTCGACCACGAACTTGGCGACTTCGGCACGCAGGCTATCCACCTGAGATTCGGTCAAGTCACGGATTTTGACAGAAGGAGTAACCCCTGCCGCTTCACAAACCAGCTTCGAACGCGTACGTCCGATGCCATAAATACTCTGTAAGCCAATTACAGCGTGCTTTTGCACGGGTAAATTGACGCCCGCAATGCGTGCCATTACGTTATCTCCAAACTGATTGAGCGTAGTGAATCGAAAAGTATAACAGGGCTTCGTGTTACATAGAAGTCCCTCGTGCAAAAAAGCACGAGAAACCCGGCATGGGGAGTGTGCCCATGCTCCGGCGACAAGTGTTTGTCGATGAAACTGCGCAGCCTAGGCCGCCCACTTCATCCCCCCGCGCTACTCTTGCGCAGGGTCCAACAATCACTTACCCGCGCGCGAAGCCGCCGCGCGAGCCGCCCTTCAAGTTGGCCTTCTTCATCAAGCCCTCATATTGGTGAGACGTCATATGAGCCTGAATCTGAGCAGTAAAGTCCATTACCACTACGACCACAATCAACAAGGATGTGCCGCCAAAATAAAACGGCACATTGAAACCTGCACGGAGGAACTCCGGCATCAGGCAAACCAGCACCAGGTAAAGGCCGCCGATCAGCGTTAAACGAGTCAGTACGTTGTCAATGTACTCGCCAGTCGCCTTGCCTGGGCGAATGCCCGGAATCAAAGCGCCCGACTTTTTGAGGTTATCGGCAGTTTCCTGCGAGTTGAACACCAATGCGGTGTAGAAAAACGCAAAACCGATGATCATGGCTCCGTAGAGCAGCATGTGTAGAGGCTGATTAGGGCCCAGTGCTTCGGCCACCGTCTGCAAACCGCGATAAGCAGTGCCACGCCATGACTCATCGGTTGCAAGCGCGGAACCGCTGCTCATCCAGGTGGAGATCGTGGCCGGAAACAGGATCAGGCTCGAAGCAAAGATGGGCGGAATAACACCGGCCATGTTGAGCTTGAGTGGCAAATGCGAATTTTGGTTCATGTAAGCCTGACGGCCGCCCTGGCGACGGGCGTAGTTCACTGTAATACGGCGCTGGCCGCGTTCCATGAACACCACGAAGTAAATAACGGCGACCACCAAAACGGCGATCACGAGCAACACGAAAGCATCCATGCTGCCGTCACCCACTTGCGTGAGGACTGTGCCGACTGCTGCAGGCAACCCGGCAACGATACCCGCGAAAATGATCAACGATATACCGTTGCCAATGCCGCGCTCGGTAATCTGCTCACCAAGCCACATCAGGAACATCGTACCGGCAGTCAAGCAAACGACAGCCGTGAATACAAAACCGGGGCCCGGCGCGTAAACAACATTGGGGGATTGCTGCAATTGCGACGCGAGAAAATAACCCTGCACCATCGCCAAAAACAGAGCACCGTAGCGCGAATATTGCGTCAGCTTCCTGCGGCCGCTTTCACCTTCGCTTTTCATGGCTTTCCAAGGGCCATAAATCTGACCCATGAGCTGAACGATGATCGAAGCGGAAATGTAAGGCACCACATTCAGCGCGAACAAACTGAAACGACTCAGGGCGCCACCGGAGAACATGTTAAACATGTCGACAATGGTGCCCTTTTGACTTTCCATCAAACGCAGCAACTCGGCAGGATTGATACCCGGCACCGGTATATGGCTACCAATGCGATAGACAATCAAGGCCAAAAGTACAAATAACAAACGACTGCGCAGCTCGGTGAATTTACCGAGCCCGCCTAATGCACCTGCTGCAGAGTTAGCTTGCGACAATGTATTACTCCGAAATGCTGCCGCCGGCAGCTTCGATGGCAGCCTTGGCGCCTGGGGTGAACAACAAACCAGTCAGTGTGAACTTCTTGGTGAGCTCGCCTTTCTTGACGATTTTGACTTGCTTGGCTTTCGCAGGAACCAGACCCGCTTCACGCAGCACCGTGATGTCGATATTGCCTGCTTCCAGATTTTCCAGTTGATACAACAACACTTCAGCCGTGTCGAATTTCAATTTGGAACGGAAGCCGACTTTCGGCATACGCTTGCGTAAAGGCATTTGACCGCCTTCGAAGCCAGCCTTGATCTTGCCTTTGCCTGAACGTGCGAACGAACCTTTATGGCCACGACCGCAAGTTTTGCCCAAACCGGAACCGATGCCGCGACCAACGCGAACGCGGTCTTTACGGGCGCCATCAGCAGGTTTCAATGTATTTAAACGCATAATAATTCTCCTTGACTCGTTCAGTCTTCGACACGAACCAGGTAATGAACTGTGTTGATCAGGCCGCGCACTTGCGGGCTATCTTTCAATACGCGAACGTCGTTGATTTTATTAAGGCCAAGAGCCTTAACCGACAGACGGTGGCGCGATTGGCTGCCACGAAGGCCTTTGACCAAACGAACTTTGATGGTTTTATCAGACATGAGTAATTTCCTCGACTTTCTTGCCGCGCTTGGCAGCAATGAATTTAGGCGATTGCATCGAACTCAAGCCCTTGATGGTCGCACGAACGAGATTGATCGGATTGCGTGAACCGACCGCTTTCGCGAGAACGTTCTTGACACCGACAGCTTCCATTACGGCGCGCATGGCACCGCCGGCGATCACGCCAGTACCTTCTGAGGCTGGCTGCATGAATACACGCGCCGCGCCATGGCCCGACTTAACGGCATGCCACAAGGTACCTTCGTTCAAATCAATGTTCACCATGGCT
>CAZPCE010000094.1:0-1101 GCA_964584915.1 uncultured Arenimonas sp.
CCGATCATCGTGGTGTCCGGCGATGTGCAGGAACGTCTTGAAACGCGTTCGATCACGGATGATGTGACCGATTATTTCGACAAGTCGCTTGGCTTCGGCGCATTGGCCGCTTTCATCAAAGGCTATGTTGCGCCTGAATCCGAAGCTGGTTGTGAAGTGCTTTACGTGGAAGACAGTCGCGTAGTCGCGATGGCCACGCGCCGCATGCTGGAAAAACACGGCTTGAAAGTCGTACACGCCACCTGCGTCGAAGACGCCGTCGCCCATCTGGAAACCATGATGGCGCAAGGCCGCATTCCCGGCCCGGACATCGTGTTGACCGACGTGTATCTGAAAGGCGATTTGACCGGCAAGGATTTGCTGCAAAGCATCCGCAATACTTTCGGGTACCCGAAAGGTTTGTTGCCTGCACTGGTCATGACGGGCGATGCCAATCTCGCGAATCAAACCGATCTGTTGCGCGCCGGTGCGAATGACCTGGTGCAAAAGCCGATCGAAGAACGATTGCTGGTCACCAAACTATTGTTCCAGCTACGCGTCGGCAGACAAATGCGCGAGAAGATGCAGAAGAAATAGCCCGCCGTTTGTTTTTCCTTCGCTACGCGACCCATTGACCCATGCATATAGAATCGTCGAATTCCTCTCATTCAGAGAAATTGCTGCTTGGCTTCGGCATAGCGTCTTCACTGCTGACCGCTGTCGTGTTGTGCGTTATCGTGCCGCACTTTGCCGATGTGTTTAAAAGTTTTGGCGCCGACTTGCCGTTTCCGACACTTTTGCTGGTGGAGTTTTACCGTGCTTCTTTCCTGCTGCCGATTCCCGTCGTGCTGGCTTGGTATTTGAGCCCAAAACACTCACGCGGCACATGGAGTTTCCTGACCGGCGCATTCTGCCTGTTCGGCATCACCGGCATCAGCGTTGTACTGCTGTATTTGCCGATATTCAAACTCGGCGAATCGCTATAAATTCGATGGGCGACAATATCCAACTCGAAGCTTCCTGGAAATCGCGCGTTGGCGACTATCTGCAGCGCCCCGACATGCGTACGCTATCGGATTTTCTGCGCAGCGAAAAAGCGAAGGGCAAAAAAATCTATCCGCG
>CAZPCE010000094.1:1201-9978 GCA_964584915.1 uncultured Arenimonas sp.
GGCGTGTTGTTATTGAATGCCGTACTCACCGTGGAAGATGGCAAGCCGGGTTCACATCAAGGTAAAGGCTGGGAAGGTTTTACCGATCATATCGTCGAACAACTCAATGCCGAACGCGAAGGGCTGGTATTCATGCTCTGGGGCAGTTACGCGCAAGCCAAGGGCCGGGTGATCGATTCCCGCAAACATTGCGTGCTTCGTGCGCCGCATCCTTCGCCACTCTCGGCATATCGCGGCTTCATGGGCTGCGGACATTTTTCTGCGGCGAATCGTTGGCTTGTTGGTGGGCAGAAGACGCCGATTGATTGGTCGGTGCCGGACATTACGTAAACATCAACCAGGATTTTGATGTTGTGTTGTTTCGTAGGAGCGTCCTTCAGGCGCGAAAAATCACGCCATATCTATCGCGCCTAAAGGACGCTCCTACGGTGCAGATCTCGATTCAAGCCGCCAGCGACTTCGCTTCAAACTCCGCCAGCCATTCATCATCCGAACCTTCGCTTACGCCTTCAAACAGGAAGGTGCTGAGATAACGTTCGCCGGTATCAGGCAACATCGCCAGAATTACTGATCCCTGCTCGGCTTTTTCCGCGACACGCAATGCAGCCGCCAAAGTAGCACCGGCGGAAATTCCGACGAATACACCTTCCTCTGCCGCCAATCGGCGTGCGGTATCGCGTGCGAGCACATCGTCGACCGGAATGATTTCATTGGCGATGTTTTGATTCAGCACGGCAGGAATAAAATCCGGCGTCCAGCCCTGGATTTTATGCGGCGCCCAATCCTTGCCCGACAGCAATGACGCACCAGCAGGTTCGGTCGTGATGATCTTTACCTGTGGCCGTGCCACTTTCAGCACTTCGCCAACCCCGGTCAAAGTGCCGCCGGTGCCCCAGCCGCTGACAAAATAATCCAGCCGTTTGCCGGCAAAGTCCTGCAGGATTTCCGGCGCCGTCGTGCTGCGGTGATAGGCCGGGTTCGCCGGATTCTCGAATTGTCTCGCCAAAAACCAACCGTGCTTGCGTGCGAGTTCTTCGGCTTTGCGTACCATGCCGCTGCCGCGTTCTGCCGCCGGCGTCAGGATGACTTTCGCGCCATAGGCACGAATCAGTTTTCTGCGCTCGATCGAAAATGTTTCGGTCATCACGGCAACAAATGGATAGCCGCGTGCAGCGCAGACCATCGCAAGTGCGATACCGGTATTGCCGGAGGTGGCTTCAACCACGGTTTGCCCGGGCTTCAATAAACCTTTTTGTTCGGCATCGAGAATGATGGCGAGTGCGAGACGGTCTTTCACCGAACCGCCGGGGTTGAAGGACTCCACCTTGACGTATAAATCGACGTGCGAGGGACCGATTCGATGAAGTTTTACGATTGGCGTGGAGCCGACGGTGTCGAGAATCCTGTTGTAGATCATGGAAAGCTCCTGAATTTTTATGCTGCTGCCAGCAAAGAAGGTTTTATCTGAATGTCTTCTGCGCCCAATGGCGCATTGCCGAACCAGTGCAAGCTGTTTGCGAACGCAGCTACTTCGCCGATGATCAACAAGGCCGGCGATTTGACTTGATGCTGTATCGCACGCTGCGAAAGATTTTCCAGCGTGCCGACAATGACGCGTTGTTCGGGTCGCGAACCGTTTTCGATCAAGGCAATCGGCGTACTCGCATCACGACCATGTTCGATCAATTTATCTTGCAGGCGTTCCAGACTGGCCACGCCCATGTAAACAGCCAATGTTTGTTTCTCGGCAGCAAGTTGTTGCCAATCAAGACTGTCTTCGGATTTCGCGCAATGCGCCGTCACAATACGCAAGGATTGAGCATGATCGCGATGCGTCAACGGAATGCCGGCATAGGCGGCGCAAGCCAAGGCGGCAGTAACGCCAGGCACGATTTCATAGGGAATATCATTCGCACGCAGCACTTCGCATTCTTCGCCACCACGTCCAAAGATAAACGGGTCGCCGCCTTTCAATCGCACAACGCGCTTGCCCGCTTTTGCATGCTCCACCAGCAAGGCATGGATTCCATCTTGTGTGGTGTAGTGATGGCCGGATTCTTTCGCGACTTCGATAAATTCTGCATCACGGCGTGCCAATGCCAATACTTCTTTGCTGACCAGTCGATCATGCAGAATCACATCGGCTTCATTCAATAAACGCAGTGCACGCAAGGTCAGCAATCCGGCATCGCCGGGACCCGCACCCACGAGTGCGACTGAACCTTGTTTCGCCTGTGCATCCTGTTGCGACAATGCAGAGAGCAAGGCATGTTCGGCCTTGATGGTTTGGCGCTGCCGTAGTAAAGATAAAACCGGGCCCTGCAACAGCTTTTCGAACCAGCGGCGGCGCTGCGGCAATACCGGCAAGTGCTGGCGGATACGTTCGCGATGTTGGGCAAGCAAAGCCGTCAGGCTGCCATAGGATTCGTCAAATTGCGCTTCCAGTTTTTCGCGAATATGACGCGCCAGCATCGGTGCGGCACCGGCACTGGAAATGGCGATTTGCAAAGGTCCGCGTTCAATCACCGATGGCACTTGGTAACTCGATAGTTCCGCATCATCGACCACATTCACGAACAAACGGCGAGCTTCGGCGGCGGCAGCTATGCTCTGATTCACTTCATTGTCATCGGTTGCGGCAACAACTAGCCAGACATCGCTCAACCAGGACTCTTCAAACTTGCCGGGCAAATAATCAATTTCGTTTTTCGAGGCGAGCAGTTTCAATTCATCGACCAGTTCGGGCGAACCTACTCGAACCAGTGCCCCAGCCGAACGCAAAGCGGCAATTTTTCTTACCGCAACTACACCGCCGCCCACCACCAGCACGGGGCGATTTCTCAGGTCGGCAAACAAGGGGAATAAACGGCTGCTCATGATTCTGCTGGTTAGGGAACTGGCGGTGATCACACGCTAAACCCGGCGACGGGAAGGGTGAAATGATTTCGCCTACTGAGTCCATGCTCAGAAGTTATGTGCCACAGTCGGTTTGGACTGGACGCCTCCAGACACATGGGCTAGCATCGTTTTATTCAGTTAAAACCGTTCGGAGAGCCGTCATGTTTCTCATGTGTTGTCGTACGCCGCGCTAAAAAATTCGATTTTCGCGTTCACGCTTCGAGAAGCTTTCCATGACACTGACACAACTCCGTTACTTGCTCGCCATTGCCGATTCGGGCCTCAATATCACGCTCGCTGCCGAAAAAGTGCATGCCACCCAACCCGGCCTATCCAAACAACTGAAACAACTGGAAGACGAGCTCGGCTTTATCCTGTTTACCCGCGGCGCCCGCAGCCTGGAAAGCATTACTCCGGCCGGCGAAAAAGTGATCGAGCACGCCCGCATTCTGCTGGCGGAGGCAAATAATATCCGTGCCATCGCGGCGAATCTACGCCGCGACAATCAGGGCGAACTGCATATCGCCACCACGCACACGCAAGCGCGTTATGCGCTGCCCGCTGCGCTGGCGGCACTGAACCGCCAGTTCCCGAACGTGGCCGTTCACCTGACGCCCGGCGGCGATGGCGAATCGATCGCCAGCCTTGCCCGTGGCGATGCCGAGATTGCCATTATCAGTACTGCCGGAAACGCACCGAGTGCTGCCGATTTGGCTATCCCTCTATACCGCTGGGATCGTGTGGTGCTGGTATCGAAGCAACACGAACTCGCGAAACTGGACCGACCGCTCACCTTGGCCGATATCGCGAAATTTCCGCTGGTGAGTTATGAGTCCACCCGAGAACCGGAATCGTCTTTACGCCAGGCGTTTTCGAAAGCCGGCCTCGAAATGAGCATTGCCGTCACCGCACGCGATGCCGACTTGATCAAGACTTATGTGCGGGCGGGTTTCGGCGTCGGCGTCTTGGCTGAAATGGCCATTACGCCGGAAGACGCGGATCTTGTCGCAATTCCCGCCGATAATTTATTGCCGCGTTGCACGGCTTGGCTGTTGTTGCGGCGTGATCGTGTATTGCGCGATTACACGCAGGCCCTGATTACACGCTTGTTGCCGCAATTGCATGCACTCGAATTGCAACGTGCGATTTCCGACGGTGAAACACTGAAGGTGAACCCCTTGCATTGGCGCGATATCGCAAGACCGGGTGCCATCGGCGATTTCGAGATTTGAATGTAGGTCGGGCCCCTGCCCGCCATAAACTGCATCGCAATTTTAAAGAGCGTCGGGCCCGGGCCCGACCTACGCCTAGATATGGATTCCGCACTCGCGCATCAAGCCGGCGAACCGGGTGTCTTCGTCACGCATGCCAGGTTCCCATTTCGATGTGGTGTGGGTATCGCCAATCGAGACATACCCGTTATGCCACAGCGGGTTGTAGGGCAAATCGTGTAGTTGCAGATAGGTCCAGATATCGCGATCGGTCCAGTCGGCGAGTGGATGCACTTTCCAGCGGCCATCGCGCAATTCGAGAAAATCGATATTCGCACGTGTAGTCGATTGCGAGCGGCGCAAGCCGGCAAACCAGGTGCGTACATTCAATTCTTTCAGGGCACGCTGCATCGGCTCGACTTTGTGCAATTGATTGTAGCGACGAATGCCTTCGGCGCCACGTTCCCAGAGTGCGCCATTGCGAGCCTGATTCCAGGCGCTGCTGACTTGCGGTGTATAGACTTTCAGATTCAGGCTCAGACGCGTTTGCAATTCATCGACGAAGCGATAGGTTTCGGGAAACAGATAGCCGGTATCGATCAAAATGATCGGCAGGTTCGCGCGTTGGCTGGTCAGCATATGCAGCGACACCGCTGCCTGCGCACCGAAGCTCGATGAAAGCGCATGCTCACCCGCCAGCGACTCCAAAGCCCAGGCCACGCGCTGTTCGGCGCTGCGCGTTGCCAACCAGCTGTTCAAATCTGCCAGCGCGCGCGAATCTTCGGCGGCGGTTACGAGATCGGGCAAGGTCATGACACTAACTCCATATCAATGGTTTTCGGTTCCGACAAAACGCCGGAGCGAAACAGGTAATCGCCAAACGCTTCTTTTTCGAGACGCTGCGAAGCGTAATCACGCAGCAAAGGCTCCAGTGTTTCCAGAATGCCCGCTTCGTCGATATTCTCTTTGTATAGACGATTCAATCGGCGACCCTGGAAGTCGGCACCGAGTTGCAGGTTGTAACGGCCGAGTGCTTTGCCAACCAGTGCAATCTCGCCGAGATACGGGCGCGAGCAACCATTCGGGCAACCGGAAATTCTCAATAGAATTGGCGCTTGTTCGAGCGAATATTTTTTCAGGATCACTTCAACACGATCCAGGAAACTTGGCAGATATCTTTCGGCCTCTGCCATCGCCAAGGTACAGGTCGGGAATGCCACGCAGGCCAATGCATACAAACGCATCGCACTGCTGCGTTGGTAATTATCCAGGCCGTATTGTTTTACCAAGCGATCAATTGCATCGCGCTGATCGGCGGCTACACCGGCAACAACAAGATTCTGATTCGGCGTCAGGCGGAAATCGCCCTGATGGATTTTTGCAATTTCGCGCAGGCCGGTCAGACCATATTGTTTTTCGGTATCGACAAGACGCCCGCTTTCGATACGCAGCGTCAAATGCCAGCGGCCATCGAAACCCTCGGTCCAGCCAAAGCGATCACCGCTATGGGCAAACCCATATTCGCGGGCTGCAGGTAATTTCTCACCAAGCCGACGTTCTATTTCTTCGATAAACCAGGCTAGGCCGTGTTTATCAATCGTATATTTCAATCGCGACAATTTTCTATCGCTGCGATTGCCGAAATCCCGCTGCGTGGTCAGCACGGCTTCGGCAGCAGGTATCAATTGTTCCGGACGAATGAAGCCCAGCACATCGGCAAGTCGTGGATAGGTGCGTGCATCGCCGTGCGTGCTGCCCATGCCGCCGCCCGCCAGCAGGTTGTAACCTATCAATTCGCCGTTTTCGACAATGGCGATAAAGCCCAGATCCTGACTGAATACGTCAACATCATTGATCGGCGGCACCGCGATACCGATTTTGAATTTACGCGGCAGATAAGTCGGGCCGTACACGGGTTCGGACTCATCGGCACCGACGATTTGTTTTTCATCGAGCCAGATCTCGTGATACGCCCGCGTGTGCGGTAGCAAATATTCCGACAGCGCAACAGATGCTGCATGAACGGCGGCATGCGCTTTCGATTCAACCGGATTGGCGCTGGCCATCACGTTGCGATTCACGTCGCCGCAAGCGGCCACGGTATCCATCAGCGTTTGATTGATCGCGGCAATCGTCGGCTTCAGATTACGCTTGATGATGCCGTGAATCTGGAACGCCTGGCGCGTGGTCAAACGCAGGCTGCCGTTGCCGTATTGCGTTGCCAGTGCATCAAGATCCAGCCATTGCTTCGCCGTGGCGACACCACCGGGCAGACGTGTGCGGATCATGAAGCTGTAGGCAGGCTCGAGTTTTTGTTTACGGCGTTCTTCCCGGACATCGCGATCATCCTGCTGATAGCTGCCGTGGAATTTCAGCAATTGCGCATCGCCTTCACGCAATGCACCCGTGATCGGATCGGCCAGACTTTCGACCAAGGTGCCGCGCAAGCCGTGGCTATTGGCTTTCAGGGTTTCAACCGGAGACAGTGGCGCGCTCATCAGTAAACATCCTTGGCGTAGCGGCCGGCTTGTTGCAGTAGGCTTAAATATTCGGAAGCGTCTTCCTTCGACTTGCCGCCTTGTTTGCTTACGATGTCGACAAGTGCCTGATGCACGTCCTTGCCCATTGCTATCGCGCCGCAAATATAGAGATGCGCGCCGTTTTCCAGCCAGGCAAAAACATCGGCGGCATTTTCACGTAGACGCTGCTGCACATAAATGCGTTCGGCCTGATCACGCGAGAACGCAAGATCGAGACGATGCAACTGGCCTTTCTTCAGGGCGTCCTGCCATTCGAGTTGATACAAAAATTCCGAAGCGGCAGTGCGGGCGCCAAACAGCAACCAGTTCTTGCCGGTAGCGCCGACTTCGGTACGTTCCTGCACGAAGCCGCGGAAAGGAGCAACGCCGGTGCCGGGACCAATCATCAAGATATCGCGCGAGGTATCCGCAGGGGTCCGGAAACGTTCGTTGCGTTCTATGAAAACGGGAAGCTGCACACCGACATCGCGGTCAGCGAGAAAACCCGACGCCACACCGCGGCGCAGGTTTTCGTCTTTTTGATATTCAAGCAAAGACACCGTGAGATGCGCTTCGTCACCCACGGCCTTGCGACTCGATGCTATCGAGTACAAACGTGGTGCGAGGGGACGCAGCGCATTCACCAGTTCATCCGCACGCCATTCTCCCGGATAGCGATTCAGCAAATCCGGCAATTGCTGTTGGCTGATGAATTGCGAAATCGCTTCCTTGTTTTCCGATGCGAGTAATTCATTCAAATCTTTTCCGGAAAAGCGGGTTGCATGCTGCTGCACAAAAGATTTGCTCAGACGTGTCAATTCACGCTTCGAGCTCAACCATTCATGCAATGACAATGTCTGATCACCGATGGAAATAACTTCTTCGGCATTCAGCTTCAGCTGGCTTAATACGGTATCGACCAGTGCGGGATGATTGACTGGCCATACGCCAAGCGCATCGCCGGGTTCATAGCTCAGGCTTTCGTGCAGGGCAATTTCAAGATGGCGCACATCCTGATCGCTTTCGCGAGCGGTAATGCGTTGATTGACCAGCACTTCTGCGAGATAGGGTTTTTCGCGACCATACAAACTGCCCGCAATCGCCGGGCGGAGCGGCGTGATGGTTGCCGAGCTGACTGAGGCTTTCAGAACTTCGCGCGCCTGCGTCAGGGCATGTTGACGCCAGGGCGTTGCGACACTGGCGACATCGACATCGGCTTCGCCGACATCGAACAAACGGGTGCCGCCCAACTCTGCGAATCGAGCATCGAGCTTTTTCGCGATCGCGTTGAATTGCGGATAACTCGAGTCGCCCAGACCCAGCACGGCGAATTTCAATTCTTTCAATGGCGGTGCGCGGCGACCGGAAACAAATTCAAAAAAGGCTTGTGCATCATCCGGTGGATCGCCGTCGCCTTGTGTACTGATCACCACATACAACAAACGCTCGTTTGCCAATTCGCGAACAGGATAGGCATCAGCACGCAATAAGCGTACCAACAGGCCTTGCGCTTGCGCTTCTTGCGACAATGCTTCGGCTTCACGTTTGGCATTGCCGGTCTGGCTGCCGTAGACAATCGTCAAACGCAGTTCGTTTTGGATTTCATTGACGGGTACCGCTTGCAGCACGCGTTGCGTGGGCGACAATTGCGCCGCCAGGCCTGCGGTATAGCCCGACAACCATTGCAGTGCCGATGGTTCCAGACCTTCGGTTAAACGCAGCAAAAGACCAGCGCGTTCCTCGGAAAGCGGTGAAGTGAGGGCATTGGCAAGAGTTGCGTTCATGGTTTCGCGGCTTTGGATGAGGTTTCATCCTAGGTAGACGCGCGTTTGAACGGAAAGTATGTTTGCTTATGTCCTTATGCCTTGTGCTCATTTCCGCGGGATTGAGGCAGAGCCGAGTATGCTGGCATTCTTTGTGCTTACCCAAGCTGGTCAACTTATGTCGGTTCCGTTTTATGTCTTCATCATCGTTGGTTTATTGGCGCAAATGGTCGACGGCGCTCTCGGCATGGCTTATGGCATCACCAGTTCCAGCTTGCTGCTTGGCATCGGCCTGGCACCGGCGGTAGTCTCTGCCAGCGTGCATGCGGCCGAAGTCGCGACGACCGGCATTTCGGGCATAAGCCATGGCTATTTCGGCAATATCG
>CAZPCE010000095.1:0-9935 GCA_964584915.1 uncultured Arenimonas sp.
CGAAATCAGGTCCGACATATGCACGTCGACTGCCGTGAAGCCGGCTTTATCGAATGCCGCCGCCATTTCCATTTGCGAGTTCACGCCCTGCTCGCGCAGGATCGCGACCCGCGGACGGACGCCGCGGTTGATGTAGGGTGCCGCGATATCGTCGTTCGCATCGAAATAAAGCTGGGGCTGCAAACCGGGCGCTTCGAAATCGCGCGCGATTTCCTTTTCGCTGTCGGCGCTTTCCGGATTGTCGCGCAATCGCTGCATGGCATGCGTTACCTGCCACCAGGCGTCAAACGCTTCCTGCCATGACCATTCAACCACCGCTTCACGTTCTTCGCTGACGCGAATCACCGGTTGCGAAACCGGCTTGCCGATGATTTGAGCGCAATGGGTCAAGTCGAAACGGTTGATCAGATCGGCAAACGCCGCACGGTCTTCGCTTGCTACCTGCACGAGCGCGCCGAGTTCTTCGTTGAATAAAACCTTGAACGCATCTTCGCCCCAGGCATCGAGATGCAAATCCAGACCCAGATGGCTGGCGAATGCCATTTCGCAAAGTGCCGCGAACGCACCGCCATCGGAACGGTCGTGATAGGCCAGCAAAAGTTGATCGGCGCGCGCCGCCTGGATCAAATCGAAGAATGCACTGAGCAAATGCGCTTCATCGAGATCCGGGCAGGCACCGCCGAAAGTTTCGTAGCATTGCGCCAGCACGCTGCCACCAAGACGCGATTTGCCGGCGCCCAAACCGATCAACCACAAATCCGAATCGATATTTTTCTGCAGTTGCGGCGTCAATTGGGTGCGGACATCTTTCACGCGCGCGAACGCAGTGATGATCAAAGACACCGGCGACACCGATTTTTGTTCGATACCATCGGCCTGCCATTGCGCTTGCATCGACAAGGAATCCTTGCCAACCGGAATACTGATGTCGAGTTCCGGGCACAACTCCAGACCCACGGTTTTCACGGCTTCAAACAACAATGCGTCTTCGCCGGGAAAAGAGGCGGCCGCCATCCAGTTTGCCGACAGTTTGACTTCGGACAAACTCGCTACCGATGCCGCCGCCAGGTTGGTAATCGCTTCGCCCACTGCCATGCGTGCCGCCGCTGCGGAATCAATCAGGGCCAACGGCGTGCGCTCGCCGATAGACATCGCTTCGCCGGCATGGTCAAAAAAATCGCTTAGCGTAATGGCGCAATCGGCCACCGGCATTTGCCACGGACCAATCATTTGATCGCGCGCGGTCATGCCGCCGACGCTGCGATCACCAATCGTGATCAAGAAATTTTTCGATGCCACGGTGGGATGCGACAACACGCGCAAACCAGCCTCATGCAGTGAAACTTCGGAGGTGTCGAGCTTGGGCCAGCGCGTGACGGCAGGTGGCTGCGTGTCTCGAAGCATTTTCGGCGCGTTGCCGAACAATACCGCCATCGGCATGTCGACGACTTTTTCGCCATTGGCCGATTGCAGGGTCAGATGTTCGTTTTCGGTGGCGATACCGACCACGGCATACGGGCAACGTTCGCGCTGGCAAATCGCTTCAAACTCGGCCAGGTCTTTTGCCGCCACGCCGATCACATAACGTTCTTGCGATTCATTGCTCCACAATTGCATCGGCGAAAGCGAAGGATCGTCGCTCGGCAGTTTTTCGAGCTCGATAATGCCGCCGACATTCGAATCGTGCAGCAATTCGGGAATGGCATTCGACAAACCGCCGGCACCGACATCATGCACGCAGAGAATCGGATTGCGCTCACCCAAAGCCACGCAGCGGTCGATGACTTCCTGGCAACGGCGTTCCATTTCCGGGTTGTCGCGCTGTACGGAAGCAAAATCGAGCGCTTCGGAAGATTGCCCGGAAGCTACGGACGAAGCCGCACCGCCGCCAAGGCCGATCAACATCGCCGGGCCACCAAGAACCACGACGTGGTCGTTTGGACGCAACAATAATTTTTTGACCAGATTCGGTTCCACCGCGCCCAGCCCACCGGCCAGCATGATCGGTTTGTCGTAGGCGCGTACCAGGCCCGGCGTAGCGGTCGGCAATTCAAAACTGCGGAAATAACCGGTCAGATTCGGGCGGCCAAATTCATTGTTGAAAGCGGCACCACCGAGTGGTCCGTCCTGCATGATTTCAAATGCCGATGCCATGCGCGGATTCAATGAACGGGGTTTTTCCCAAGGCTGCGGAAGTCCGGGAATACGCAAATGCGATACCGAAAACCCGGTAAGGCCGGCTTTCGGTTTGCCGCCGCGTCCGGTCGCGCCTTCATCGCGGATTTCACCGCCGGCTCCGGTACTCGCACCGGGGAACGGCGAAATGGCAGTGGGATGGTTATGGGTTTCCACCTTGATGCAGAACGCACTGTCATAGGAAGCGCTGCGCAGGTATTCACCGGTATGCGAATCGGGACGAAAGCGCGTTGCGGAAAAACCCTGCACTACCGCGGCGTTGTCCTTATAGGCACTCAAGGTTAATTGCGGCGATTGCGCATGCGTGTTTTTGATCATCTGGAACAGCGATTGCGGTTGCGCTTCGCCGTCGATGATGTAACTGGCGTTGAAAATCTTGTGGCGGCAATGCTCGGAGTTTGCCTGTGCGAACATCATCAATTCGGCATCGGTCGCATCGCGCCCCATTTGGGCATAGCAGGTTTGCAGGTATTCGATTTCATCCGGCGACAATGCCAATCCCAAGCGCAGATTGGCTTCCGGTAGATGCGGCATCGCGATGTGCTGCAATTTACCGGCAGGCAAATGACTGAATAATTGCGAAGCCTGTTCGCGCGAATCGAGCAGCGACTGCGTCATTGGATCGAACAAGGCGCGTTGCACTTTTTCGAAGCCGGGATCGGAAGCCGCCGGCATGCCGCCGATGTCCAAGCGCAGGCCGCGTTCGACGCGCTTCACCCGATGGCCGGCACCGCGCAGAATTTCGGTCGCTTTGCTGGCCCAGGGTGAAAGCGTGCCCAGACGTGGCGTCACGAATACGCTTTTTGCTCCACTTTGCAGAGGCTCGTTGGCAGGGCAGCCCTCCAGGATTCGACCGATGGCAGCGCTATCGAGCGACTGGCCGGATTCGGGTTCCAGAAAATAGATGTGCCAGGCGCCTTGGATGCTGATGCTGGGGGCTGATTGGCGTAAACGTGTTTCAAGACGGTCGCGACGAAATGGCGACAGAGCGGCAAGGCCCTCAAGGACGATCATGTCCAAAAAATCCGTATATTCGGGGCTGCCATTCTAGCAGGCCGCGGATTATTGGCCCAGTGGGACGATCCGCTAATCGCCCCTCAACTCGTCCGTTCCTCGTGGATAAAGCCTTAGTTGGCGGCTTTTTTGGCTAATTTATCGAGGGTAGCAAGCATCTGCGCAGGGGCCAGATAACCGCCGATTTGCGAACCATCGGCTGCATAGACCGCCGGCGTACCATCAAAACCCATTGTCTGTCCGAGCTCGTAATCGGCGGCGATAGGATTGGTGCAGGTTTTTTTCGGCACCGGGCGATCGCTTTTTGCATCCGTCATTGCCTTGCGGCGATCGGCAGAGCACCAAACGCTGATGGCCTTATCGGAAGACTCGGAACCAACGCCGGCACGCGGATAAAAAAGATACTCCACGCTGATGCCAAGCTTGTTGTAGTCGGCGATTTGCTGGTGCAATTTGCGGCAGTAACCGCAATCGATGTCGGTAAACACGGTTACGCGGTGCTTCGGCTTGGCTGCTGCAAAAATAATGCGGCGCTCCGGTCCGACCTTCGCCAGGATGGCACGACGAATCTGTGCCTGGCTGTTTTCGGTCAGGCTGGTCCGTGTATTCAAATCGAACAAGCTGCCTTGAATCAGATAACGTCCGTCGGCCGATACGTAGATAACCCGGCCTCCGACTGCCACTTCTCTGAAACCCTGGATCGGCGATGCTTTGATACTGTCGATTTTGGCATCCGGCATGGCTTTGGCCATCGCGGCGCGAATGGCAGAGTCGCTTGCAGCGGAAGCGGCAACCGGTGCGGAAACGGCAGGCTGGGGCTTGCTCAGTCGTGGTTGCGCGATGGCGACGCATACCGTGCACATGAAAAACAGGAACATTGAAATACGGACTAAACGCATTTTCTAGCGACCTTTTTGAAAACTGAAAGAGTGACCCAAGCCAGCGAGGGTAGTTCCGGCATTTTGCCATGAAACCCGAAATGTCGTGTTTGTCGGGCGTGAACAACGTGAGGTCCGGGTTTCAGGCTCTGGGATGATGGGCTTGATGCAACCGTTTCAAACCTTCCTTGGCGACCAAAGTGTAGATCTGGGTAGTCGACAGCGAGCTGTGACCGAGCAACATCTGCAACGCACGCAAATCGGCGCCATGATTCAGCAAATGGGTCGCAAAACTATGGCGCAATCCATGCGGGCTGACTTTGCCGCTGTCGATACCGGCTTGAACCGCCATTTTTTTGATCATGCTCCAGAATTGTTGCCGCGTCATTGCTTCGGCGCCCTTCCCCAGGAACAGGCTGGATAGATTTTTTTTTGCCGCAAACACCGGCCTGGCTTGCTGCAGGTAACGTTCCAGCCAATGCTGCGCCTCTTCGCCCATCGGCACCAAACGTTCCTTGCTGCCTTTTCCCGTCACGCGCAAAACGCCCTGGCGAAGATTGATAGCGGTTGTCGGCAGGTTTACCAATTCGCTTACACGCAATCCTGTTGCATACATCAGTTCGATCATGGCGCGATCACGCAAACCGGCATCGCTGGTCACGTCGGGTCCATTCAACAAGGCTTCGATTTCGCTTTCCGATAAAGCCTTCGGCAAGCCTTTGCTTAATTTCGGCAGTTCCAGCAATGCGGTCGGGTCTTCCTTGATCGCGCCGAAACGCAATTGCTGCGCATAAAAAGAACGCAGCGCCGATAAAAGACGCGCATTGCTCCGGGCTGCGTAATTTTGCCTGCCGCGTTCGGAAAGATAATCGAACAAGTCGTGGCGCTTCACGCCGAGCAAATGGCCGGAACGGCCTTGCAGCCAACGCGACAAGCCTTCCAGATCATGGCGATAACTTTCCTGCGTCGGCCGCGCGAGGCCGTTTTCCGCCCAGCTGCGTTCCAGAAATTGACTGATCAACACGGATTCCGTTTCCGCAACCGGAGGCAGGGCTTGAGCCATCATTCGGCGATCGGCAATGGTGCTTGATTTATTTTTCACGCTTTATAGTAAACATAATTTTCAAACCACGCCGAATATCGACATGGGTAGATGTATAGAGACTTTGAGCGATTTGATTCTCGTCGCGCCCAAGGGCCCTCCTACAAATTGATAAAGCCCGTTATCCTATGCGGATGAATACCACAGCAACTTCAACTGCACGCGACTCTGCCCATCCTGCGCATCTGGGTTGGCGAATATTGGCCATCCTCTACGATTTCCTGCCGATGATTCCCCTGCTCTTCATCAGCAGCGTTATCCTGCTGGTCGCTCATGGTGGAAAACCCGCCGAACCGGGCACCGCGTGGGCATTTTTCGCCATCTTCTTTTACTGGTTCGTCGTTGGCTGCTATGCGGTCATTTCTTGGCGGCGCGGCGGACAGACGATGGGAATGCGGCCATGGCGCCTGATGGTAGTGGACGGCGAAGGCAGGAATGCAAGCTTGAAATCCTTGTGCCTGCGTTACGCGATAGTTTCCCTGAGCGGCGGCCTGGTTTTGCTCTGGTGCCTACTCGACCCGCAAAAGCGCGGCTTGCACGATATTGCCTGCAAAACTTTGGTCGTGCGCAGGGAAGCTAACGCAGGCGCCGGAAAAGCGCAAAACTCAGAACCATCAAAGTAAAAGGCGGCAAGGCCAGAGCCAGGCGCACATCGAAACGGTAGACGTTTGCCAAATCCACGAACAGCCGCTGCAGCAGCAAAAAACTGATGCCGATGACGATGCCGAAAAACAGCCGCTTTCCAAACCCGCCCGAACGCAATGACGAAAACGCAAATGGCAGGGTAGCCAAGCACAGGGCCAGCACGTTGATCGGATAAAACCAGCGTTCCCAATAGGTGCTGATGAACTTTTCAGCGTCCAGATTGTTGCGCTGCAGGTAATTGATGTTGTTGAGCAACTCCCTGCTGCTCAAGAAACGGTCGCGCAACAAGGCGGACTCGAGCGTGCGCTTGTCCAGGTCGCTTTTCCAGAACCATTGCGGCTGCTTGTCTACCACAACGTCGTTCGACTTGAATTCGGTTCGCTCCACCGTCGTCAGCAACCAGCCTTTTTCCTGTCGCAAAGCGGTTTTGGCAGTCGTCAGGCTGATCAGTTTTCCATCGTCGTCGATTTCGAACAGGCGCAAGCCCTGCAGTTCGATGCTGAGCGCATTGTTGAACATTTTTTCGCCACCGCTGCGGGCGTTCATGAATATCTTGCCGTCCCGTGCCCACATACCCGAATAACGCGCCATGATCACTTTATTGGACTTGCCTTCATTGGCGATGCTTTGGCTGTGCTGTTCGCTCGCCGGGGCCACCGTTTCCATGTTGAGCATCATCAGAAACGTGAGCAAACCCAATGCAATCAACGCACCAATGCCAATGCGCAACCTGGAAACGCCTGACGCGCGCATCGCGGTTAATTCGGAACGCGCCGCCAAGCCGCCCAGACCCAACAGGCTGCCGATCACGGCAACGTAGGGAAACACCACATACAAACGGCGTGGAATGGTGAAGAAAATATAGAGCGCAGCGTGGCTGATCGTGTAACCGCCCTTGCCTATGTCTTCCAGCTCACTGGCGAACGCGGCGATCAGGTCGAAACCAATCAGCACGGCCCAAACCGCGAGCGTCGAGACCAATACATGGCGTGCAAGATAACGATCGACCAATCCAAAAACTTTCATTTATGCAGCCTTTTGGGACCGGCCAATTTGCCATCGCGCAAAAACAGCCAGAGTGCGATCGCAAACATGGGCAGATGCAACCACCACAAGCCGGACCACGCCGGAATAACGCCCGCGCCTATTTTGTTCGCGCCGATCAGCAATAAATTCATGCCGACCAGATAGCTCATGAATGCCAGAATCAGCCTGCCGTAACGCGCCTGCCGCGGCTCGCTGCGAGCCAGCGGCAAAGCAAGCATGGCAAGAACCAATGCAAAGATCGGCATCGCGATCCGCCAATGCAATTCCGATTGCGCGAGCGCTTTTTTATCTTTCATCAACGACCAGGTGCTGCGAATCTTCACGGAACTGTCGATTTCCTGTTCGCGATCGGGCACACGAATTTCGTTTTTCTCGAAATGCATCATCCGATAATCTTTTTTCTCGTTACTGCCCTCGACGCGGTAACCGTCCTGCAGACGCAGTATCCGCTGGGTATCGCCTTCCAGCACCAAATCGCCGGACTTGGCCGTGATCACGTCGAAGCGGCCGTCGCGCTCGCTCAAACCAAACATTTTCCCGAACCGGGTGCCGTCGCTCGCCAATTCGCCGACATACAAAATGCCGCCCCTGCCGGGCAACTCGACGAATCGGCCGGCTTCCAATCCGGCAATCAGGAAAGAGCGGTTGGCGACATCGATCATTTCCTTGGCTTTGTTCGAAGCCCATGGTCCCCACCAAAGCGAGCAACAGGCAATGAAAATCAGGACCGGCCACAGCAAACGGGAAATGGGACGCCATAATTTTCTCGGGCCTATGCCCACCGAAAACAGCACCGCCATTTCGCTATCGGCATACAAGCGTCCGATGGAAAGCAACAATCCGAGGAACAAGGCGAGCGGCAATACCAGAGGCATCCAGCGCAAGGTGCGCAGGCCCAACTGCGACAGCAGCAAACTGGCGGGAACACGGCCACGGGCGATTTCACCTACCAGATCGGTAAATAGAGCGCCCATGCTGACCAACAAAAGAACAATCGCTACAGCAGCGAAGGTCGATGCAAATTCACGCCATAGATATCGTTCAATTAGGGACATGCGTTTTAGTTTAAACTTAAGGGCTTGCAAGCAGGGCCTGCCGGGCCCATTTCAACAATTACCCTCTATTGTACGGAAAAACACCCATGGCCCTCGAATTTCAGATAAATAGCCAAAATCCCCTTCAAACCGAAACCGATTGTCTCGTGGTGGGTGTTTATGCCGATAAAACCCTGAGTCCGAGTGCGAAGGCACTGGATGAAGCGAGCGGTGGTCGCTTGAGCACCTTGCTGGATCGCGGCGATGTATCGGGCAAAACCGGCCGCACCAGTTTCCTGCATGATATTGCAGGCATAAAAGCGCCGCGCATTCTCGTTGTTGGCCTTGGCGAAGCCGCCAAATTTGCAGTACCCCAATACATCAAGGCAATTTCGGATGCCGTCCGCGCACTGCGCGTCGGCCCGTCGAAAAATGCATTGATCACGCTGACCGAGCTTGCCGTGAAATCGCGTGATGCCGAATGGAATACCCGTCAGGCCGTGATTGCCGCCGATCATGCCGCCTACGAATACACCGCCACGCGCAGCAAAAAAGCCGAAGTTACGCTGAAACACGTCAGCCTTCAGGCCGACGCCAGCCAAGCCAAAGCACTGGCGAACGGTATCGCCATCGCGACCGGTGTGCAGCTGACGCGCGAACTCGGTAACTTGCCACCGAATATCTGCAACCCGGAATACCTGGCACAACAGGCACGCAAAATCGCCGCCGAACACGAAGGCGTTTCCTGCGAAATCCTGGAACGCGCTGACATGGAAAAACTCGGCATGGGCTCGCTGCTCGCCGTTGCAAGGGGTTCTGCCAATCCGCCAAAACTTGTCGTGCTGAAATGGAACGGCGGCGGCGACGCCAAACCTTACGCGCTGGTCGGCAAGGGCATCACTTTCGATACCGGCGGTATCAACCTGAAAACACAGGGCGGAATCGAGGAAATGAAATTCGACATGCTCGGTGCCGGCACCGTGATGGGCACTTTCCTGAGCACGGCAATGATGAAGCTGCCATTGAATCTGGTGATGGTGGTCGCTGCGGTTGAAAATATGCCCGATGCCGATGCCTATCGTCCAAGCGATGTACTGACATCGATGAGTGGCAAGACCATCGAAGTCGGCAATACCGATGCCGAAGGCCGCCTGATTCTTTGCGACGCACTCACCTACGTACAGCGTTTCGAACCGCAGGCAACGGTCGATGTCGCCACACTCACCGGTGCTTGCGTGATCGCACTTGGCAAATATGCGACCGGCCTGATGAGCAAACACGATGACCTGGCTGACGAACTTTACCAGGCCGGCGAACAGGTATTCGACCGCGCATGGCGCCTGCCTTTGTGGGACGAATATCAAACCATGATCGAGTCTGCCTTCGCCGACATCTACAACATCGGCGGCAAAGGTGCCGGTGCAATTACCGCAGGCTGCTTCCTCTCGCGCTTCACCGAAGGCCAGCGCTGGGCACATCTGGATATTGCCGGCACCTCGTCCGACGAAGGCCGCAAAGGCATGGCCAATGGCCGCCCGGTCGGTCTTCTCACACAGTGGTTGCTTGACCAAGCAGCCAAATAAGATGCGCTTATCGCGAAGCGAACGGAAAGCCGTTCGCTTCGCGTTGCAAGCCGACAAGCCATCATGCCAAGAGCCGACTTCTATCTGATCGCAAAGCCGCGTTTCATCGAGAAACCGCTTCTGCTGGTTTGCGAACTTGCGCGCAAAGCGCACGACAGCGGGCAGAGTTTGCTGATCCTCGTGAACTCCGCGACGCAGGCGGAAGTGCTGGATGATTTGCTCTGGGAATTCGATCCCGATGCGTATATCCCGCATCAAATCGCCGGCCATGACGAGGACGACGACATCACGCCTGTACTGATCGTCACGCCGGAAACCGATGTGCCGATGCGGCCGCTGGTTTTGAATTTGCGTAACGCGCCGGTGATTGGCGAGTTTGACCGCGTGCTGGAAGTGGTTCCAGCCGATGCATCATCGCGCGACCCCTTGCGCGCAC
>CAZPCE010000096.1:0-9775 GCA_964584915.1 uncultured Arenimonas sp.
TCAACGGCTCGCAAACGTTTGTCGCGACGGGTACTTACAACGATGCGAGTACGGCAGATATTTCGGCTTCCGTTGTCTGGTCAAGCAGCAATACAGCACTCGCCACGATGACGGGTGCCACCGCGAACGGCGCTGGATCATTCACGGGCGGTGCAACGACAATCACCGCGACACTAGGTGCGATCTCCGGCACCGCGACATTGAATGTCACTGCAGCTCCAGTGATCCTGGTCTCGATTGCAGTCGCACCCGCAACACCAACCATTGCGTTCAATGGTTCGCAAACGTTTGTCGCGACGGGTACTTATAACGATGCAAGTACGGCAGATATTTCGGCATCAGTCGTCTGGTCCAGCAGCAACACATCACTGGCAACAATGACCGGAGCCACCGCCAACGGTGCCGGCTCGTTTACCGGCGGTGCAACCACGATCACCGCTATGCAAGGCGCGATCTCGGGAAGCGCGACATTGAATGTGACGGCACAGCCTGCGGTAAAAACCATTGCGGTCTCAGCCGGCAATGGCCAAACGATTATCGCCGGCAATGTTCTTGCGGCCATGTCGGTTTCGGTGCAGGACAACGGCGTTCCCGTCAGCGGGTTAAGCGTTAGCTGGACCGTCAGCGGCGCCGGTTCCGCAACCCCTGCGATCACTTCCTCGTTAACGGATACCTCAGGTATCGCAACCATCAACATGACGTCGGTGAATCCCGGTGCAATCACCGTAACGGCAGCTCGCTCCGATGACCTGACGAAGTTCGTCAATTTCAATCACGTGATCAATCCCGTGCCGGCATCGGCATTGTCGAAACAATCCGGTGACAATCAGCAAGGCGTACTCGGTTCGGTGATCAACAATCCATTGGTCGTCAGGTTGCTGGATGGTTTCGGCGCACCGATTTCCGGCCAGACGATTTCGTGGAGCGTGCTTTCCGGCCCCGCAACTTTATCGGGCACCAGCAGCGCAACCAACGCAAGCGGCGACGCGCAAATTTCGCTTACCTTCGGTAATTCGGCTGGCG
Source organism: uncultured Arenimonas sp. (assembly GCA_964584915.1). Taxonomy (GTDB): domain Bacteria; phylum Pseudomonadota; class Gammaproteobacteria; order Xanthomonadales; family Xanthomonadaceae; genus Arenimonas. The sequence continues at coordinate 1,024 of CAZPCE010000096.1, forward strand.
CCGCAACCATTCGCGCCTCTGCTTTGGCCGGCACGCTGACACAAGACTTCACTGCATCGGCGGTTACCGTAACGCTCGGCAATGCAAGCGGCAACGGCCAATCCGGGCCGGTATCGACTACGCTACCGATTCCGCTGACCGTTCAAATTACACCTCCGGCCGGAGTGACTTCGATCGGCCCGAAATCCGGTTCGATCAAAGCATTGAGCGGCGTACCGATTACTTTCGCGATCACCACCGGTACCGGCGCTTCGCTATCGGTTACCAACGCCGTGACCAATGCCGTCGGCAGCGCATCGACCACACTCACCTTGGGGCCGACTGCCGGCTCTTATGTCGTGACGGCATCCACTCCCGGCGGTTCGACAACATCGTTTAGCGCTACTGCGACAACCTTGGCTGCCGGCAGCATCACCAAATTGAATGGTGATTCGCAAAGCCTGACTCCTGGCAATGCTTCGGTATTGATGCGTGTTCGTTTGCTGGATTCCTTCAATGTTCCGATTCCAGGCGGAGTGATTCAGTGGACGGCGGTAAACGGTACATTGACCACTCCGACCAGTACCACCAATGCAGCAGGCGAAGCGACCAATATCGTCACAGCCAATAGTTTGGGTGTCGTCACCGTGACTGCAAGCTATACCGACCCCGCGACGAGTTTGGTTACCGGCCCGGTAACGTTCAGCCACAATGCGGGCATCAGCAACTTGTCAGGCTTGTCCGCAGAACAACAAAACATAGCCAATGCCATCGATACGCTCTGCCCCGCCTTGGCTGCGATCAATACGCCAACGCCGGAACAAAGTGCATTGCTCAATGATTGCACCGCGATCAGTGCTTCCGCGGCGATCGACCCTGCCGCCACGGCAAATGCACTCAATCAATTATTGCCAGACACGGCACTGGCCCAGGCAACGGCGAGCATGCTGGCAGCGCAATCGCAGTTCCAGAATCTGAAAGCGCGCATCGCCGCCTTGCGCAGCGGCACGCAGGGCACGAGTTTCGAAGGACTCGCTTTCACCAATGGTAGCGGCACGATCTCGCTGGGTGCTCTAGGCAATGCATTGTCCGGTGAAGAAAGCGATACAGGCAGCAAGGAAGTGGGGGCCGATTTCCAACGCTGGGGTTTCTTTGCTGCCGGCACCATTGGCCGCGGCGAAGCGGAAGCCGGCAATATCAATCCCGCTTTCGATTACGACATCAACGGCCTGACCGCTGGTGTGGATTACCGTTACAGCGACAAGTTTATTTTTGGTGCGGCCATAGGCATGACCAAGCAAGGCACGGATCTGAATGGTTCCGAAGGATCACTTGATACCACCGGCTGGAGTGTTTCCGCCTACAGCACTTTCTACAAGGAAAACAGCTGGTATGCCGATAGCGTTTTGACTTACGGACGCAACAGCTACGATCTGGAACGTCGCATTCGCTATACGCTTCCTCTTCCTGGCGGCGGCTTTACAACAATCGATCAGACGGGCCGCTCTTCGTCATCCGGCGACATGCTTGAAGCGGCGTTTACGTTCGGCCACGATTTCCAGAAAGGCGGCTTGAGCATCGGCCCTTATGGCCGCGTGCTTTACACCAAACTCGGTTTTGACCAAAGCGTGGAAACTCTGGAATCCGGTCCGGGCAGTGGTTTGGGCGTGGTCATTGAAACGCGCGACCTGACCTCAATCGCATCGCAAATCGGTGCCAAATTTACCTACAGCCACAGCACCGATTGGGGCGTGATCATTCCGCACGTGCAAGTCGAATGGGAGCATGAGTTCAAGGATGATCCGGCGCAAATCACGGCCCGCTTCCTCAATGATCCCACCGCCACTCCGATGGTTATTACCGGTGATCCGCAAGACACCGATTACTACCGGATTGGCCTGGGGCTGTCGATGATTCTGACCAAGGGGCGTTCGGGTTTCTTCTATTACGAACAAGTGCTCGGTCGCGACGGCTATAGCCAATACAATCTGGGTCTTGGCTTGAGGATAGAGTTTTAATGATAAAAACCGCAGACAGCCTCAAAAAAGCCGCTTATTCATCAGCGGCTTGCCTTATCATGCCGATACAACGCATTATGTTGATTCACATACCCCTACCATTCCACCTTCAGCCACGCAGGTTTGCCGCATGATCGAATTCGGTCATCTAAGTCACGTTGGACTCCGACGTGAATTAAACGAGGACACCTACTACGGTGATTCCAAGCTTGGCCTGTGGCTGGTTGCCGATGGTATGGGCGGTCACGAATTTGGCGAAGTCGCCAGTGCATTGGCACGCGATGCCGTCGTGCGCGAAGTTCGCAATGGCAAAAGTTTAAGTTTCGCCATCCGCTCGGCCGATGAAGACATCATCCACCAATCCAAACGCCGGGCCGAAAGCTTGCCGATGGGAACGACCATGGTCGCGGTCAAGGTGAATGGCAACAAATTCGAATTGGCCTGGGTCGGTGATAGCCGTGCGTACCTATGGAACGGTCATTTGAGCCAGATTTCCTCCGATCACAGTTATGTACAGGAATTGATCGATCAGGGCGCGATCACGGCGGAGCAAGCCCGCACCCACCCGCATCGCAACGTGGTCACCCAGGCCTTGGGCGTTACCGATCCGGAAAACCTGAAAGTCGAAACCCTGTCAGGCGAATTTCGCCCTGGCTATCAAATCCTGCTTTGCAGTGACGGCCTCACCGAAGAAGTCGACGATGCATCGATCGGCGCCCTGCTTTCCCGCAAGGACTTGTCGGCACAGGAATGCGTCGACCAACTGATCTCCGCCGCACTCGATGGCGGTGGTTCCGATAATGTCTCGGTGATTTTGCTGCGCAATACTTAGGGTGCGCTTTCAGCGCACCGAATATTATTTCTTGAATTCAAGGCGCACGGCACGCGCATCTTCTGATTTTTTTAACTGGCTACCGCCACGGACATAACCGGAACTGCAGCCCGGCTTTTTCAGAAGTCTGGCCGTTGATTCCGTGTTCGATTTGATCAATTCGGCTTCGGCGGCATCGCGACTTTTTCACCCGCTTCGCCGGCGCGCGATACTTCATCGAGTTGCTTCAACAATGGATGGCTTGGTTCAATGGCAAGCCCTTGCCGCACTATCAACCCGCAACTGGCATATTGCTCCTTGGCGCAAAGCTGATACGCGCCGTTGGCATAGTAGTCGGCAATGTCCTGAATGCCTTTCAACGCACGTGCGTTGGCGGGGTCATTCTCCAGTACTTTTTTGTAGAAATACCAGGCGCTATCGTCTTCCGGCATCGCGAGTTTGCGATTGACTTCCTTGCCGCTCGTATTCAACTCCAGATAATAATCCGCCTGCTTCAGCCAGTCTTCGATGCTGCCTTGCAAGCCGTCAATGGATTCGACTTCCTTGATGCCGGAGCTCGTGCCATTTTGACTGCCTGTCGTGTTTACAGGATTGGTGGTATTTCCTGAATCAACACCTGCCACATTATTGGCATCCGGATTTTTGTTGCCCGACAACAGCAACCAGCCAACCAGGCCCGCACCCAGCAGACCTGCGATCGAAACCGTTGGTATCAACCATGCCGGTCTTTCGCTGGCTTTGGAAAGATTGACGCGTGTCCGTTGCTGCGTGGCGCCGCTGCCGGCGAGACGTCCGTCGCCACCGATTTTGCGGACGGAACTCTGCTGCAATACCGCGCCTTGCGGCGCATTTGCCACGAGTTTTTGCATGGCTTCGACAAACGAAGCGCCGGTGTTGTAGCGCTCGGCGGGATTCTTCGCCATCAAGCCTTGAATAAGAGGCTGCAACCATTCATAGGGTTCGGGCAAAACCGGAATCGGATGCGTCACGTGCATCAGGGCAACCGTGAATGGATCGGATGCCTGATAAGGCGGATGCCCGACCAAAATTTCGTAGAACATCGTACCGAGACTGTATAAATCGGAACGCCCATCGACGGGCTCGCCGCGTGCCTGTTCGGGACTCATGTAATCGGGCGTACCAATCGATGCACCGGCTACCGTCGAACTGTTGCTGCCGTCCATTGCCTTTGCGATACCGAAATCCGCCAACACCACCCGACCGTCGTTCCGGTACAAAACGTTACCTGGTTTCACGTCGCGATGAACGAAGCCTTTTTGATGGGCGAAATCCAGACCTTGTGCAATATCGCTGATAACGTCGAGCGTTTCGGCGACATTCAAACCGCCTTCGGTAATGCGTTCTTTTAAAGTGCCGCCGGGAATGTATTCGGCGGCAAGATAATAAACGCCGTTGTGGGTGCCGATGTCGTAGACGGTGACCAGGTTCGGATGTTGCAGCTTGGCGGTAATCTTGCCTTCGATCAAAAAGCGGCTGGCGAATTCGGCATTGGATGCGAGTACCGGCGACATCACTTTCAATGCGACTTCGCGTTCGAGCGATTTTTGTATGGCCAGGAATACCGATGCCATTCCACCTTCGCCGATCGGGCGCAAAATGGTATAGCCCGGAATATCGATATCGACTGATTTGAGTAATACCGTTGCGTTCAAAGCCTGTTCTCCGAAATCAGCTTGCAGGTTGATTATGCCTATGTTTGGAGCCTATTTCCCGATAAATATCGGCTTCATTGCGCCGGGTTTGGCCACTGTAAACGGCCGCCGGATTTCTTGGCGATTTTCTCCAGACGGGCCGTGTGCAATGCCTGTTCTTCGTCGTTCGCCATCAGCACTTTATTACTGCCCTGGGTAAAAGAACCAAGACTGATGCTGGCTCGCTGTGCCGGCTTCTCGTTGTTGGACAGGCCCAGGTCGCCCTGCCCTGCCGTCATCGTCAAATACACTTCACTCAACAATTCGGCATCGAGCAAGGCGCCGTGCAGGGTCCGGTGGTTATTGTTGACGTCCAGGCGTTTGCACAAGGCATCCAGCGAATTGCGCTGCCCGGGAAAACGTTCGCGCGCCATCGCCAATGTATCGAGCACGGAGGCATGGTCCGTCATCCGGCCCAGATGCGCACCGACAAGACTCAGTTCGTAATTCAGAAACCCGATATCGAAACTGGCGTTGTGGATGATCAACTCGGCGCCGCGTACGAAATCCAGAAATTCGTCGACGACTTCGATGAACCTGGCTTTGTCAGACAAGAAATCGCGACTCAAACCGGTGACTTCCTGCGCCCCCAATTCCATATCGCGTTCGGGATTAAGGTAGCGCTGGAAAGTGCGCCCGGTCTTCCGGCGCTGGATAATTTCCACGCAACCGATTTCCACCACGCGATTGCCTTTTTCCCAGGAAAGACCGGTCGTTTCGGTATCCAGAACCACTTGCCGCATCATGCCGCCTCACTGTTTTTGATTTGGATGGCTTGCTCACGCGCCAACTCATCGACGCGTTCGTTGTCGGGGTGGCCATTGTGGCCTTTGACCCAATGCCATTTTACCTTGTGGGTTGATGCTGCCAATTGCAGACGCTGCCATAAGTCCTGGTTTTTGACCGGCTCGCCGGCGCTGTTTTTCCAGCCCCGCTTGATCCAGTTCGGCATCCATTCGCTGATGCCTTTGAGCACATATTGCGAATCGGAATAAAGCGATACCTGACACGGCGATTTCAGCGCTTCCAGCCCCTGGATCGCGGCCATCAATTCCATGCGGTTGTTGGTCGTCAATATTTCGCCACCCGACAATTCGCGTTCGCGTTTTTCATGCCGCAAAAGACAGGCCCAGCCGCCCGGACCGGGGTTGCCCAGACAGGCGCCGTCGCTATGTATTTCAACCACTTTTTTATTTTCCTCGGATTTCATCCGGGGCTTACTCCGGGATTCAGGCTATAGGCTTTGCTGGTTTTTCGAAGTGGTGTTAACCCGGCAACACGTCGTTTTGCCACAAGTATGTGGCCCGCATAAAAAATATTCATGAGTCCCGGTTTTGCCCTGTATTTCGATGGTTTTTCCTGTGGTCGCAACCACATCGGACCGATCTGGCTAAGTTTACTTATTTCCAGGCTGTGGTTTGCACAAAAACGGCTGAGCGTGGACTTCGCGACGGGTTTTATTCCCTTCGCCCGCCAGCGTAAACGCGTCGGACTGACCGGATTCAAACCCAGCAATACCAGAACGCCCTCGGGCTTCAGGCATCGCACCATTTCTTCGAACAAGGCCTCGGGATTGGGCGATGTTTCAAGCACGCAAAGACCGTAAACCAGCGAAAGCGATTCGCTTGCTATCGGCAACTGAGCGTCATCGCAACGCAGTACTCCGGCGAAACCCGCGGAATCGCGATGCAGACTCAATACTTGCGCAAGCATATTGCCCGAAAGTTCATCCGGGTAAGCGCCGTTGGGGCTGAGATACAAACCGCTATGGCCGAATACGCGGGTAATTTCCGGAATGGCCTGCCGCTGAAATTGCTGCATCAACTGCAGCCCCAAGGGCTGACCGAACCATTCGATGGCGGCAGTGGTCGCTTGACTGGAGGGTCGCAGGGAAGGCATGGTCTCAATTCTGCGGCAAACCGCGTTTCAGGTCACGCCCAAATGCTTCCCGAACGACTTAAATGCGAGCCACTGCCGGAGTTTCATGATAATTATCTGTGGACGCTGAGCAATGATGATGGCTTCGCCGTTGTGGTGGACCCCGGGGATGCGCAAATTATCTTGCAGAAAATGCGCGAAGGCCTGAAACCCATCGCCATTTTTATTACCCACCACCACCCGGATCATATCGGCGGGCTTGCCGAGCTTATGCAACATTGCAATGCACCTGTTTATGCTCCCGATGACATGCGAATCCCGATAGCGACGCATCGGGTAAAGCACGACCAGCAAATATTTCTGGCCGAACTCGATATTCAATTCCGGGTAATAGCAGTGCCCGGACACACACTCAGCCACGTCGCTTATTTCGGTGGCGATTACCTTTTCTGCGGCGACACCTTGTTTAGCCTCGGCTGCGGCCGCCTATTCGAAGGAACGCCCGAACAAATGTTAAATTCGCTCGACCTTTTGGCTGCATTGCCTGCGCAAACCCAGGTCTGCTGCAGCCATGAATACACTTTGGCCAATCTTCCGTTCGCCGAGGCTGCCGAGCCCGACAACCCTGAACGTGACGAAATTGTGCGGCAAATTCGTGAAAAGCGACGACAAAATCTCCCAAGTCTGCCGTCTCGGCTGGATATTGAGCTGGCCTGCAATCCATTTCTTCGCAGCAACCAGCCGCAACTATGGCCTTTTTGGTCCGGAAAAAGTCAGCTTGTGATACAAAACCGGTTGCAGGCATTTACTGCCCTGAGGGCCTGGAAGGACCATTTTCGCGTATGAACCCATCTCATAAGCTGATTCGCCATTCGGTTTTACTAAGCGTTTTGATCTTGTCGGCCTGCCAAATGCCGACCAAGCAAAACAGGGACACGGCAGACCCCAGGCTTCCGGTCGCTGAAGTTCCCGCCACCCAGCCGGAAGTCGCACTACAGCCTGTTCCAGATACCCCCATCAATATTGTTGAAGCCCATGTTATCGATTCACCGGCCATCCCGGAAAGCGCAGACAAACAGACCGGTGCCGCGGTTTTCGCAAGATTGAACAATAATTTTGCAGGTCCGATCTGCAACGACAACGCCGCCATTAACCAATGGAAGAAACGTTACGCGGGCAATCCGAAAAGTTTCTCGAATCATCTGGGCGAAATTTTGCCCTTGCTCGATTATGTGAGTATCGAAGTGGAGCGAAGGAAACTTCCTGCAGAATTCGCGTTGATTCCCATTATTGAAAGTTGGTACCAACCCCATGCCATTGGCGCCGGCGGCCCATCCGGTCTGTGGCAAATGATCGGAACCACGGCGAAGAACCACGGCGTAAAAATTCAGTCCGGTTACGACGGCCGCTTCTCCGTGGTGGATTCCACCGATGCAGCGCTTTCTTATCTCGGCACCTTGCAAGGCATGTTCAAAGACTGGCAACGAGCCGTAATGGGATATAACGCCGGCGAGTTCCGGATACTCCGTGCCATCAGGAGCTCCGGCAGCAAAAGCGAGGGACAGGATTACTGGCCGCACGGCTTGTCACCGATTACTTACGCCTATATTGCAAAACTCCAGGCATTGTCCTGCCTGATCAGTCAGCCTGAAAAAAATAATTTGTCGCTCCCTAACTCGACCGAATTCACCCCGCTGGCGGCCATTCTGGTTGACGCCAATTCGGGTACTCTCGACACGATCGCCCAACGCTACAAAATCGACGCCGACAAGCTTAAGCAAAACAACCCTGCCTACAAGCGCGGCCAGATTGCCTCGCATGCTCCCCGCAGAATCCTGATGCCCGCACATCTGGCGGGTGTCAGCCTGGCGAGAGCAGTTGACGACGTTCCGAAAAATATTGAAGCACCCACCGCTGATGCCGCGATGGCATCTGCGGTCGGGGCAAACCCCGGCAGTCATGAAATCAGGAATGGCGACACCTTATGGTCAATCGCAAAACGTTACGGGCTTTCGATCACCAGCTTGCGAAAACTCAATGGCCTTGGCCGTAATCCGATATTACGGGTCGGGCAGCGACTCAAACTGGCGCCCTGAGCGGCTTGCTGAATTCAAGCGATCGGCAAAAACACAGCCGAAAAGTCATGAGAATGAAGGCCCCGAGCCGATGGCTCAGAAGAAAACATCACCATCCTCGTGCCTGCGCCTGGCAACGGAATATTTAGCAACCCACAAAAAAGCCCGATTAGACCAATCGGGCTTTTTTTATAGCGTAGGTCTGCGGATCAGAGATTGGCTTCGATTACCGTTACCTTGTATTCCTTGCGCAGGGAT
>CAZPCE010000097.1:0-9745 GCA_964584915.1 uncultured Arenimonas sp.
GCCTGCGTTCCCTTCTTTTTCCTGATGGGCCTCGCTGTGCTGCTGATTACCTGGGTCCCCGAATTGAGTCTGGTTTTTATCCCGCATTAACGCGTTTTCAATTGGCCTAACCGGCCACTAACCGGCTATAATGTGTCGCTTCCCAAGCTCGAGAACCGCACATGCTGCGTATTCAGGCGGAAGCCTTAACTTTTGACGATGTCTCGCTGGTCCCGGCACATTCCACCATCTTGCCGAAAGACGTCAGCCTCTCCACCCAGCTGACTCGAAATATCACTCTGAACCTGCCGATTGTGTCCGCCGCCATGGATACGGTCACCGAAGCTCGTCTCGCGATTGCGATGGCACAGCTCGGCGGCATCGGCATCCTTCACAAGAACATGAGCCTGCAACAGCAAGCGGCCCATGTTGCCAAGGTCAAGAATTTCGAAGCCGGCGTGATCCGCGAACCTTTCACGGTCGGGCCGGAAACGACCATCGGAGAAGTGTTGAAACTGACCCGCGCTAGAAACATATCCGGCGTGCCAGTGGTTGAAGGTGGTCAATTGGTCGGTATCGTTACCGGTCGCGACATGCGTTTCGAAAAGAAACTCGATGATCCGGTTCGCCACATCATGACCAAGAAAGAACGTTTGGTCACGGTGAAAGAAGGCGCCAGCGAAGAAGAAGTGATCGCGCTGCTGCACAAGCATCGCATCGAAAAAGTGCTGGTCGTCAATGACGAGTTCCAGCTGCGCGGTTTGATCACGGTAAAGGATATCCAGAAAGCCCGCGACAATCCGAATGCTGCAAAAGATAAATCCGAGCAATTATTGGTCGGCGCGGCGGTTGGCGTGGGTGGCGATACCGAAGCGCGTATTGAAGCGCTGGTGCATGCCGGTGTCGATGTGGTTGTGGTCGATACCGCGCACGGCCATTCGCAAGGCGTGCTGGATCGCGTGGCCTGGGTGAAAAAGAATTTCCCGAACGTGCAAGTCATCGGCGGCAACATTGTGACTGGCGACGCAGCACTGGCTTTGATGGATCATGGCGCCGACGCAGTTAAAGTCGGCGTCGGCCCCGGTTCGATTTGCACCACGCGAATCGTTGCCGGCGTCGGCGTACCGCAAATCACCGCGATCGGCATGGTGGCCGATGTATTGAAAGGCAAGATTCCGTTGATCGCCGATGGCGGCATCCGTTATTCAGGCGATATCGCAAAAGCGCTTGTTGCCGGTGCCAGCACCGTGATGATCGGCGGCTTGTTTGCCGGTACCGAAGAAGCGCCCGGCGATGTCGAATTGTTCCAGGGCCGCAGCTACAAGAGCTATCGCGGCATGGGCAGCCTCGGCGCGATGGAACTCGGCAGCAAAGCCCGTTATTTCCAGGATGCCAGCGACGCCGACAAACTCGTGCCGGAGGGTATCGAAGGCCGCGTGCCTTACCGCGGCCTGCTCGGCAGCATCGTGCATCAACTCGCCGGCGGCGTTCGCGCCTCGATGGGTTACGTTGGCTGCGCGACGATCGAAGAAATGCGCACGCGTCCGAAATTCGTCCGCGTCACCTCGGCCGGTACCCGCGAAAGCCATGTCCACGACGTGCAAATCACCAAAGAGCCGCCGAATTACCGAGCGTCGTAACGTAAAAAAACTTGGCCATAATCCACCGAGATAAAAAATGTCAGCCCAGCCAGCACCGATTTCAAAGTCACAGGATATCCACAACGACAAAATCCTTATCCTCGATTTCGGTGCGCAATACACGCAGTTGATTGCCCGTCGGATTCGCGAGTTCGGGGTCTATTGCGAAATCTGGGCCTGGGACCACGATCCGGCCGAAATTGCCAAATTCAATCCGAAGGGCATCATCCTGTCCGGCGGCCCGGAATCCACCGTCGAAGAAAATTCGCCGCGAGCACCGCAGGAAGTCTTCGACAGCGGCTTGCCGATTCTCGGCATTTGCTACGGCATGCAAACGATGGCGATGCAGCTCGGTGGTCAGGTCGAAGCAGGGCATCATCGTGAATTCGGTTATGCCGAGGTCGAGGTCACTTCCCCCTGTGCATTGCTGGATGACTTGAAAGACCATCCCGGCTCACCACCACGCCTCGATGTATGGATGAGCCACGGCGACCGCGTTACCCAGATTCCGGAAGGCTTCGAAATCACCGCCCGCACCGGCACCGTGCCGATCATCGGCATGAGCGACGAAACCAAAAGATGGTATGGCGTGCAATTCCATCCGGAAGTGACGCACACCAAATCCGGCGAAGCCATGTTGCGCCGTTTTGCGGTCGATATTTGCGGTTGCGAAACCCTGTGGACCGCCGCGAATATCATCGAAGACCAGATCGCGCGCGTTCATGCGCAAGTCGGCGACGACCATGTGTTGCTCGGTTTGTCGGGCGGGGTGGATTCTTCCGTCGTCGCCGCGCTTCTTCACAGGGCTCTGGGCGATCGCTTGACCTGCGTCTTTGTCGATACTGGCTTGCTGCGCCTTGAAGAGGGCGATCAGGTCATGACCATGATGGCGCAGAACATGGGCGTGAAAGTCATTCGGGTCAATGCGGCCGAGCGTTATTTCGCCGCATTGAAAGGCGTGAACGAGCCCGAAGCCAAACGCAAAATCATCGGCAAATTGTTTATCGATATTTTCGATGAAGAATCTGCCAAGTTGCACAACGTTAAGTGGTTGGCCCAGGGCACTATCTATCCAGATGTGATCGAGTCGGCCGGCAGCAAAACCGGTAAGGCGCACGTGATCAAGAGCCATCACAACGTTGGCGGTCTGCCCGACTACATGAAGCTCGGCCTGGTCGAGCCGCTGAGAGAATTGTTCAAGGACGAAGTTCGCCGCATCGGTGTCGAGCTCGGCTTGTCGAAAGAAATGGTGTATCGCCATCCATTCCCGGGCCCGGGTTTGGGCGTTCGCATCCTGGGCGAAGTGAAAGCCGAATACGCCGAATTGCTGGCGAAGGCCGATGCCATCTTCATCGAAGAGCTGAGGAATTCGGGCTGGTATGACAAGACAAGCCAGGCCTTTGCCGTGTTTTTGCCGGTGAAATCGGTGGGCGTGGTCGGTGATGCCCGCGCCTACGAATGGGTCATTGCTTTGCGTGCCGTCGAGACCGTGGATTTCATGACTGCCCATTGGGCACACCTGCCGTACGAACTTTTAGGCACGGTATCCAACAGAATTATCAATGAGGTACGCGGTGTTTCTCGTGTAGTTTATGATATCAGTGGCAAGCCGCCAGCGACGATCGAATGGGAATAAATGGCTGCGACTGACGAACAATGGATGCAGCACGCGCTCGATCTGGCGGATCGGGCCGAGCGTGAGGATGACGAGGTGCCGGTGGGTGCCTTGATTGTCAATGAAGCTGGCGAATTGATTGCCGAAGCCTGGAACCGCAATATCAGCCAACACGATCCCAGTGCGCATGCCGAGATTCTGGCCATGCGCCTGGCCGGCGAGAAATTGCAGAATCACCGGTTGATTGGCTGCACTTTGTACATCACGCTAGAGCCCTGTGCCATGTGTGCGATGGCGATGATCCACGCCCGCATCAAGCGAGTAGTCTTCGGCGCCTACGATCCGAAGACGGGGGCCGCAGGTTCGGTTTTCGATTTGTTGCAGGATCCGCGTCATAACCATCGGATCGAAGTGCAGGGTGGCGTACTGGCTGAAGTCGCGGGTAAAAAGCTGTCGGATTATTTTCGCGCCAAGCGGCAAAAAAGCTAGTCCATTTCTTCCTTGATCTCGTCGTCGAAACTTTTGACGGCGGCAAATACTTCACGCCCGAGGTAAAAGACGGCGCCGAGCAAAAAGCACATGCCGACAATGCCAATGATCGTTGGCAGCACCGAGAGTCGGTTACCGCTCAAGGTATCTACCGCCAGCGCCAGACTCGTCCCGATAAACGAGCCCAGGGCGAAATAGAGATAGAGGCAGGCACGCAAAAGATAATTGCTTCGCTTCCGGTGCCGCTGAATTTGCAATTCCCGTGCCGGTTGGTCGCGTGAACCGGCTTTCCAGTTCGCCATCAGGACCCGCAAGCGATCGACCACCCTCGCCAGGCGATTGTTGGCGGACAACAGAAGTGAACCGGTCGCCGCCATCAGGATGGCCGGCGCCAGCAGGGAAGTCAGAATGTGATAGCTGTTGTTCAATATCATGCTCACGCGCAGTGGTGATCGAATTTGTTACAGTAAAACATATTCAAGGGAAAATCATGATGACGACAGACGACGAAAGCCAACGCCTGATCTGGATCGATCTCGAGATGACCGGGCTTGATCCCGATACCGATGTCATTATCGAAATTGCCACAATAATCACCGACAAGGATCTGAATATCCTGGCGGAAGGCCCGGAACTGGCTATCAAGCAATCACTTGAAACTCTCGAAGCGATGGATGACTGGAATCGCGGTACACATCAAAGATCGGGTCTATGGCAGCGCGTGCTGGATAGCCAGACAGATGCGGCCCATGCCGAAGTCATCACCATCGAATTCCTCGCGAAATGGGTGGGCGCCAATAAATCACCGATTTGCGGCAATTCGATTTGCCAGGACCGTCGCTTCCTGGTGCGGGGAATGCCGAGGCTCGAACGCTATTTCCATTACCGCAACCTTGATGTTTCGACATTGAAGGAGCTCAGTCGCCGCTGGTCACCGAATTTGCTGGATGGGCTCGTGAAAGTCGGTGCCCACACTGCCTTGTCCGATATTCGCGAGTCGGTAAAAGAACTCGCCTTTTACCGACAATACATGGGTAAACTTGGCGGGCAGGAATAACCGCTAGAGTGCAGGGGACACGAATGCGTTGTTTTAGAGTTTTGATCGTCTTGGCACTGGTTCTGATATCACTGCCGGCATTTGCACTGGATAAAAAACCTCTCGCTGCCTATTCGCGCGAAGCCTGGACGACGCGTGACGGCCTTCCGCACAACCAGGTCAACTCGATCACGCAAACGCCGGAAGGTTATCTGTGGTTCGCGACCTGGGAAGGCCTGGTCCGTTACAACGGACAGGATTTCCGTATTTTCACCCCGCAAAACGTTCCTGCCTTGCAGGACCACGGCATCCGTCATGTCAGCGTCGGCGGCAATGGTCGATTGATCGTCGCAACTTCACGCGGGGGTGTATCGGTCCTGCAAAAGGATTTGTGGCGTACCTATAGCCAGTCCGAAGGCCTGCCGCAAAACGAAACCATGTCCGCGATTGAGGATAGCCAGGGCGCCATATGGGTCGCGCATGAAAGCAAAGGTATTTCCCGCATCGATGCCCAGGGAAAAGTGACTGCGTACGGCACTCGCCAGGGTCTGCCCTCGGAACGCATGTACGCCATTTTCATGGATGGCAACAAGGTCATCTGGGCTGGCACTTCGAACGGACTGGTAAGGATCGAAAATAATCGCGTACAGAGTTTCGGCGTGGCTGATGGCCTGCCGGCCGGTGCAATTTACGCGATGTTGGCGGCACCCGAAGGCGGTTTGTATTTGGGTACGCATCACGGCTTGTATCTGGGCCGCAATGGCAAGTTCACGAAAGTAACGGCCGATTTTCCGGATGAAGCCGTGATCAGTTTGGATCTCGATAGCGAATCCAATTTATGGATGGGTACCGTCAATCGCGGCATTTTGCGCTTCGGCCGTCGCGGATTGGAAACTCTGGATGCCACCCAGGGGCTTCCGAACAATCGCGTCGGCGCCTTGTACAACGATCGGGAAGGCAATGTCTGGGCCGGTACCAATGCGGGGCTGGTACGCTTTGCCGACACTCCTTTCGTTACCTACGATAATTACCAGGGTCTCAGCGACAACTATGTCCGAGCATTGGCGCAGACGGCCGATGGCAGCGTGATGATCGGAACCTCCCGTGGTCTGAACCGCTATTTCGAGGAAAAAATTACCGCGATCAAAGATGACCAAAGCCTCAGCAACGATGCCATCCTGAGTTTGGCGCCGGCGAGGGACGGCAGCTTGTGGGTCGGCATGTATTCGACCGGATTGATCAACTGGAAAAACGGCGTAGTCCGCGAAAGCATCAACCAAAACAGCCCGCTTTTCGGCTCGCAGATACGCGCGTTGCATGAGGATCGCAACGGCTATTTGTGGGTTGCCACATCACGCGGCCTTTATCGCAAGAAAGGCAGCGAGCTAAAGCATTACGGCATGACGGAAGGATTGCCGCGCGACTTCATCATGAGTATCCATGAAGCCAAAAATGGCCGTATCTGGATCGGTACCGCCAATGGCCTCGGTTTTATTGATGGCGAGAAAGCCGGCTCGCTGGATATTTCCGGCTACCTGGCCTCGCAGGATGTTTTCGGATTCAGCGAAGATGCCGACGGCACGCTCTGGATTGCGACCGATCGTGCCGTATTGCGATTGCGTAACGGAAAAATCTCGGCGATCGGAACCAAAAACGGTTTGCCGGTGGCCACCATTTTCCAGATTGTGGCCGACACCTACGGTAATTTCTGGCTGACGTCGAATCGCGGCGTCATCTACGTCAAGCGCAATGAAATGGAAGCGGTCGCCGACGGCAAATCGGAAAGGGTCAACACGGTCAGTTTTGCCGAAGCCGATGGCATGGCCAGCGCCCAATGCAATGGCGGCGCCGGGCCTGCTGCGATCCGTGCGAAAGACGGCAGTATCTGGGTCGCTACAGCGAAAGGCCTGTCGGTCGTGCAGCCCGATGAATTGGCGCGTTACCAGCTCGCTCCGCCGCCGGTCGTGATCGAGAACGTAATGGTCAACGATCAAATCGCCGATGCCGACGGTGATTTGATCCTGCCGTCGGATACCAAGAAACTCGAAATGGCCTACGTCAGTTTGAGTTATCGCACGCCGGAGCAGATTCGCTATCGCTATCGTCTGGAAGGTTTTGACGAGGACTGGATCGAGCGCGAACAGCTGCGCAACGTGCAGTTCACCAATCTTCCGCCGGGCCGTTACACGTTCAAGGTAAGTGCCGCACAACGCGGCGGGCCATGGAGCCCGGAAAGCGCGAGCCTGAAATTCGAAATCAAACCGCGGCTCTATCAGCGCCCGTGGTTTATTCCGCTTATCGTTATTCTGCTGGCCCTGTTTTTGTATGCGCTATACCGCGCCCGGGTGCGTCAACTCGAAGCGCGCGAGCTGGAACTCAGCGGCATCGTCGAAGAGCGCACGCGTGCGTTGAGCGACAAGAACGTCGAACTGGAAATGCTGAATTTGCGGATCAGCCAGCAATCGGAAGCCTTCGAACAGCAGGCGCGCACGGATTCCCTGACCGGTCTGCCGAACCGCCGCAGCATGGATGAAAAATTGCAGGAAGCTTTCAAGAACGCAGTCGCCGGCGACCAGCCGCTTTGCTTTGGCCTGCTCGATGTCGACCACTTCAAGCAGGTCAACGACGGCTATTCGCATGAAGTCGGGGATCAGGCGCTGAAAGTAATCGCCGAAACCATGCAGCGCGTGATGGGTGAAGAACATTTTGGCCGCTGGCGCGGTTCCGATTTGACTGCACGCTGGGGCGGAGAAGAGTTCGCGTTGCTGTTCCCGGATCAGGATCTGGAAACCGCCCGTGAGAAATGCGAAAAAATCCGGCTTGCCATCCAGGCAATCGACTGCAATCACTTTGCGCCGGGCCTGAAGCTTGCAGTAAGTATCGGCATCAGCGAACGCACCGGACTTTCACATCATGAAAAACTGGCATCCAAGGCGGACGTAAAGCTTTACGACGCCAAGCGTAACGGTAGAAACCAAGTGGTGGGTTAGGCCTGAGCCGGCTGTTTGATCGTTTGGGGATGTACCGTCTTGAAACCTTGTTCGGTCAACTGTAACCAGCATTGCTCGAGCAAGTAGGCTCTCAGCGATCCAAGATCGGCGGCGGCCAGCCAGACACGAAGCTGCAATTCGACGTGGTTGTCCGCCAGCAGGGCGACCACGACTTCCGGCGGCGGTTCGGATAAAACCTGGGCATGGTTTTTGGCGATATCCAGCAGTACTTTTCTTGCGAGTGCCATGTCGTCGCCGTAACCGATTCTGACCGACACATCCAGTCGACGAACGCCGCGCACGGTCAGATTGATAATGGGTACCGCCGTAATCTGGCTATTGGGCAGAATGATTTGCCGGTTGTCCTGCGTGTGCAGAAAGGTCTGGAAAATACGCACGCTGTCGACAATACCTTCCACGCCGGCAACCTGGACGTAATCGCCGCTGTGGAATGGCCGCAGTACGATCAGCATCACGCCCGAGGCGATATTCGACAGCGAATCTTTCATCGCCAGGCCAATGGCCAAGCCTGCGGTGCCGAGCACAGCCAGTAACGAGGTGGTCGGGACGCCGGCAAAGTCGAGCGCCGCAATGCAGGCGACGATGATGCAAATGGCGTAAACCAGATTGCGCAGGAAACTGCGCAGGATAATTTCGACGTCGAAGCGTTGCAGGACTCTTTCGAGTGCCCGCGCCACCCAACGTGCCAGCCAGATGCCGACGACGGCAATCGTGACTGCGATCAATCCGCGCACCAGCCATTGGTGCTGCCCGAGTTCCGCCAATACCGCGTCAATCGCTTTCATGCTTGCTTACGAAGCCTTCAGTTTGGCAAGACGAAGCCAAGTGTCGACAACGGTGTCGGGATTGAGCGAAACCGATTCAATGCCTTGCTGCATCAGCCAATCGGCGAGGTCAGGATGGTCGCTCGGACCTTGTCCGCAAATACCGATGTATTTGCCCTTGGCGCGCGCCGCACTGATCGCCATGGACAATAGTTTTTTCACGGCCGGATTTCGTTCGTCGAACAGATTCGCCACGATCGCCGAATCGCGGTCCAGACCCAAAGTGAGCTGGGTCAGATCATTCGAACCGATCGAGAAGCCGTCGAAAATTTCCAGGAATTCATCCGCAAGCAACGCGTTCGAAGGCAGCTCGCACATCATGATGACTTTCAAGCCGTTCTCGCCGCGGCGCAGGCCGTTTTGCGCCAGCACATCGATGACTTTCTGGCCTTCTTCCAATGTGCGGACGAAGGGGATCATCACCCAGGCGTTGCTCAGCCCCATGGTGTCGCGCACGCGTTTGAAGGCTTCGCATTCCATCGCGAAACACTCGGCGAAGCTCGGATCGACGTAACGGGATGCGCCACGGAAACCGATCATCGGGTTTTCTTCATGCGGCTCGTAGTTTTTGCCGCCGATCAAATTGGCGTATTCATTGGATTTGAAATCGGACAGACGCACGATGACCGGGTTCGGGGCGAATGCCGCGGTAAT
This sequence comes from uncultured Arenimonas sp., assembly GCA_964584915.1. Classification (GTDB taxonomy): domain Bacteria; phylum Pseudomonadota; class Gammaproteobacteria; order Xanthomonadales; family Xanthomonadaceae; genus Arenimonas. The sequence continues at coordinate 9,249 of CAZPCE010000097.1, forward strand.
CGTCGCAATGCCTTCGGCCAAGCGGTCGACATAGAAAGAACGCGGGCTGTCGTAGCCGGCCATTTTTTCCCGGATGCGTTGTTTGGTGCTGGCATCCTGCTTGTCGAATTCGAGCAGGGCTTTCGGATGCACGCCGATATTGCTGTTGATGATCATTTCCAGGCGTGCGAGGCCGACGCCTGCATTGGGCAGCATCGCGAAATCGAATGCGCGTTCCGGATTGGCCACGTTCATCATGATTTTCATCGGGGCCGGTGGCATCTGCGCCAAATCGGTGGTGATGCGTTCAAACGCCAGCGAACCGTCATAAATAAAACCGGTATCGCCTTGCGCGCATGACACGGTGACGGTCTGGCCGTCGCTGATTTTTTCTACCGCATCGCCGGTACCGACGACCGCAGGTACGCCGAGTTCACGCGCAATGATGGCGGCGTGGCAGGTGCGGCCGCCGCGGTTGGTGACGATGGCGCTGGCGCGCTTCATCACCGGCTCCCAGT
>CAZPCE010000098.1:0-9696 GCA_964584915.1 uncultured Arenimonas sp.
CGCTCGCTTGCGATGCCTTGTTCGCCAGTGCGAATGTTTCCACGATGGGCTATGCCATGCTGGCACGCGGCGTTGCCAATCTATTGAAAGCGCATGGCACGGCGGAGCAACGTGAAAAATACATGTTGCCGATTTTGCAGGGCCGCTTTCTCGGCACCATGTGCCTGAGCGAAACGCAGGCAGGTTCTTCGCTGGGTGATATCAAGACGACTGCGACGCTGCATGACGATGGCAGCTATCGCATCAGCGGTTCGAAGATGTGGATCTCCGGCGGCGAGCACGATCTGTCGGAAAATATCGTGCACATGGTGCTGGCGAAAATTCCCGGTGGCCCGTCGGGTGTCAAAGGCATCAGTCTGTTTATCGTGCCGAAATTCCTGGTTAATGCTGATGGCAGCCTGGGCCAGCGTAACGACGTGCAACTGGCCGGCGTGAACCACAAACTCGGGCAACGCGGCATCGTGAATACGTTTCTGAAATTCGGTGAACGCGATAATTGCGTGGCTTATCTGGTGGGTCCGCAGCATCAGGGCCTGTCGCAGATGTTCCATATGATGAACGAAGCGCGCATTGGCGTCGGTGTTGGTGCAATCATGCTCGGCACAGCGGGATATCTGCATTCGCTTGAATACGCGAAGGAACGCAAACAGGGAAGGCATCCGGAACAGAAAGATCCGGCTTCGCCACCGGTGGCGCTGATTGAACACGCCGATGTGCGACGCATGCTATTGCAACAAAAGTCCTATACCGAAGGCGCGTTGGCGCTGGCGTTTTACTCGGCGCAATTGATTGATGTGCGCGACAACGATCCCGATGCCGATAAAGTTCGCGAAGCCAAACTTCTGCTCGAACTGATTACGCCAATCCTGAAAGCCTGGAGCGGCGAATGGTGTTGCAAGGCCAATGATCTGGCGATCCAGATTCTCGGCGGTTACGGCTATACGCGTGAATATCCGGTTGAACAGTTTTACCGTGATAACCGCTTGAACCCGATTCACGAAGGTGCGAACGGAATCCAGGCGCTTGATCTGCTCGGTAGAAAAGTATTGCTCGAGAACGGCGCGGCACTGGCATTGATGCAAAAACAAATGGAAGCCGATATTGCTAAAGCAGCCGAGTTCGAAAACCTGAAATCGCATGCTGACGAATTGGCGCAGGCCTTGATGCTGGTCGGCAAAACCACGCAAGTGCTGGTGATGCAGATGCAGGCCGGCAATATTCGCCTGAGTCTCGCCAACGCTGCGTACTACCTGAACATGATGGGGCATGTCAGCATTGCCTGGATGTGGTTGAAGCAAGCGGTCGTCGCCAATCAGTGTCTTGATAAAACCAAAGCTGAAAAAGATTTTTATCATGGCAAGCTGCAGGCCTGCCGCTTCTTTTTCACTTATGAACTGCCTAAGATAAAAACCCAGGCGGCGCTGCTGCAAAAAATGGATGACACTACACTCTCGATGCCAGCGGAGGCTTTCTAATGGGCGAATCATCATTCACGATTGAACGCGACGGTCATGTTTTGTTGATGGGTTTCAACCGCCCCGAGAAACGCAATGCGTTCGATGTCGATACCTATCGTGCGCTGGCCGCGGCTTATGGCGAACTGGATCGTGATCCCGATCTGCGCGTCGGATTATTGTTCGGGCATGGCGATCATTTCACGGCCGGACTGGATCTGCCGCAATGGGCGCCGGTGCTGGCGCAAGGCCGTTTGGCGGACTTGCCCGACAGCAGTCTGGAGCCTTTCGGTCTGGATGAAGAAAAACGTCTAAGCAAGCCGCTGGTGATCGCGGCGCAGGGTGTCAGTTTTACCGTTGCAATGGAATTGATGATGGCCGGCGATATTCGCGTGGCATCGCGTACCGCACGCTTCGCGCAACTGGAAGTACAACGCGGTTTCTTTCCCTGCGGTGGCGCAACGGTTCGCCTGATGCAGGAAATCGGCTGGGGCAATGCAATGCGCTACTTGCTGACCGGCGACGAGTTCAGCGGCGAAGAAGCCTATCGAATGGGTTTCGTGCAGGCCTTGACGGAACCGGGCGAGCAATTCGAATGCGCACTGAAGATTGCACGTAGCATTGCCAATGCCGCGCCTCTCGGTGTGCAGGCGGTGCTAGCATCGGCACGACAGGCAAGGCATCAAGGCGACATCACCGCATTGAAAGCTTTGATGCCTATGTTGCCGAAGATGATGAAAACAGAAGACATGCAGGAAGCCATTGCGGCATTCAAGGAAAAACGTTCGCCGGTATTCCAGGGCAAATAAGCATAAACATTGGGGGATGTGATGGCGAAACGACTTAAACCTTTAAGCGGTCTGGATGCGGGCTTTTTGTATCTGGAAAACGCCGGCACCCCGATGCATGTCGGCAGCGTGATGTTGATCGAAATACCTAAAACGCGATCAAAGAAAAAGTACGATTTCCAGGTCGAGCTATTGGCGCATTTGCAGGATCGATTACCGCGTGCCGCGGCATTGAGAAGAGTATTGAAGGAATCGCCACTCGATCTGGCGCATCCAATGTGGCTGGAAACCGATACCGTCGATCTGAAAAAACACGTGCTGAAAAAAACCTTGCCCGGCAATGGCGGTATGGCCAAGTTGAATGGGTTGACAGGCAAATTGCATGCAGCATTGCTGGATCGAAATCTTCCGATGTGGCAGTTCGTCGTGATTGAAAATGTCGAACCAGGCCTGATTGCCCTTTATTCGAAAGTGCATCATGCCTTGCTGGACGGGCAGGGTGGCGTGGCATTGGCGCAGGTCTTGCTGGATGTCGAAGCGAAAGCGCCAAAGAGAATCACGAAGAAAAAAGCGACAGATGAGGAGTCGTCATCGCGCTTGCGAAAACGCGATGTGACGCAAACCGCCGTGCGTTCTACAGTGAATCAATTTGCCAAATTATTGCGGGCATTGCCTAGCACCTTGAAACTCGCCGGCGGCATCAGCTCGCCGACCAAGATCAAGAATCTGCGCGACAGCATTTTGCTGGCGCCACGCACGCCGTTCAACCAGCAAATCAGCAGCGCAAGAAGTTTTGCCTCGGTATCGGTGCCGATTGACGTCGTGAAGCGGGTCGCGCGTGGCTTCAATGTCAGTCTCAATGATGTAGTGATGGCGATGTGCGGCGGTGCCTTGCGCGAAATGCTGAAAAAAACGCAGCATCTTCCAAAGCAAAGCCTGATTGCCGCAATGCCGGTGTCCTTGCGCGAAAGCGGCAATACCGATGCCAATAACCAGGTGTCGATGGTGCAGTGTTCATTGGCGACCGATGTCGCCGATCCACTTGAACGCCTGCAGGCGATTCGCGCATCGACCGCGCAAATCAAGCAACGTGTCGCGACATTCAAGAACCTGATTCCGACCGACTTCCCCGGATTGGCTGCGCCGATCTGGGCTTCGGGTTTATCGCGCCTGTGGGCGTTTGGCCGCATCGCGGAAAAATTGCCGCCCTTGGCCAATGTCGCCATATCCAATGTGCCGGGCCCGCCGATTCCGCTCTATCTGGCAGGCGCGAAGCTGAGGCATTACTATCCGGTTTCCATAGTGACGCACGGTTTGGCTTTGAATATTACTGTACAAAGTTATGCGGGTTCGCTGGAATTCGGTATCACCGCCTGCGGCGATATCGTCAGAAAACCCGAAGCACTCGCATCTGCCTTGTCACGCTCTCTAAACGAATTGAATGAGATGTTGCCTGAATGAAAACACCCCCCCTGCGTCCCAAAACACACCAATCGCTGAAGTCGCCGTCTTGGTTATGCATGGCGTTGGAAGGACGCGCGGTATTCGAGTGGGGTTCTTATCTGGCCGCCTGGCCCTTATTGAAAAATGCGCCACGCGGCGATGGCCATCCGGTGCTGGTGTTGCCTGGACTGGCGGCCGGTGATCGCAGCACGTATCCGATTCGCCGTTATCTCGATCGCTTGGGTTACGCCGCCTACAAATGGGACCAGGGTCTCAATTTCGGCCCGCGCGAACACGTGATCAAGGGCTTGGTCGAAAAAGTCAGGCAAATGCAATTCGAGCATGACCAGAAAGTCAGCATCGTCGGCTGGTCGCTTGGCGGCGCGATGGCGAATGCCTTGGCATTGCGAATGCCGGAGCGCATTCGTTCCGTGGTCACGATGGGTTCGCCTTTGACCGGTCATCCCAAGGGCACCAATGTCTGGCGCGTTTTCGAATTGGTCAGCGGGTTTCGCCACGACGATCCGCGCCTGATGGAATTGGTCGCCGGACAACCGAGCGTACCGACCACATCGATCATGAGTAAAACCGACGGCATCGTGAACTGGCGCATGAGCCTTGCACCCGATCATCACATGGCCGAGAACATTGAAGTCAGCGCAACGCATCTCGGCATGGGCGCCAATGCAGCGGTGCTATGGGCGATGGCCGACCGACTGGCGCAGAAAGAAGGCGAGTGGAAACCCTTCGATAAAAAAGCGACGCCGTTCCATTCGCTGTTTTTCCGCGATCCGCACAGATTCCGTTTGGCGGATTTAATCGCGCCCTGACTACTCGTAGGAGGGCCCTTGGGCCCGACCGAATACGTCGCCCGCAAGCGGCCTCCTACGAATTCGAAGTCACATGTATTCCAGCCACAATCCAGAGCGAAACCAGCACAAAATTGCTGGCTGCAAATGCGGTCAAACGATGCATCACCTTGTTGTAGCTCAAATGAATCACGCTGTGAATAATTCTCAGCACGACATAAACCCACGCCAGCTTGATCGCGATTGAAGAGTCGCCTGCGGTGACGTACAACAAAACGCAGACGACATAAAACAGCATCGGCAATTCAAGCAGGTTCATGTAATTGCGATTCGGAATGCTGACATAGGGCGGCACCGTCGCCGACTCGCCGTATTTGAAATCGTCCGTTTTTATTTCACGACGAAGCCCCGCGCGAACCCGGTAAAACGGAATCATCAGCAGGACCAGAAAAGTCCAGGCGGCGAGTGCGAATACCGGGTAGAGGATGGCGGGGTTTTGCATTCTGGATTTTAGGTAGGAGGGCCCTTGGGCCCGATTGAAACAAAAATCAATCCGCCAACGTCAGCAAACTAGCATTGCCACCAGCCGCCGTGGTGTTCACGGTCAATGTGCGTTCGCTGGCGAATTTCAGCAAGTAGTGCGGGCCACCGGCTTTCGGTCCGGTGCCGCTCAGGCCTTCGCCGCCGAACGGTTGCACGCCGACGACGGCGCCGATCTGATTTCGATTGACGTAACAGTTACCGACGCGAACGGATTTGGCAATATGCGTAATCGTGGAATCAATTCGCGAATGGATGCCGAGTGTCAAACCATAGCCGCTGGCATTGATCTGGTTCAGTACGTCGTCGAGCTGCGAAGCTTCGTAACGAATCACGTGCAGCACTGGTCCGAAGATTTCGCGATTCAGTTGCGACAGTGATTTCAATTCGTATGCGCGCGGCGCGAAGAAGCTGCCATCGGCGCATGCTGCCGGCAATTGAACGGCCTTGATGAGTTTGGCTTCCTTATCCATGCGCTCGGCATGCGCTACAAGAATGGCTTTGGCATCCTCGTCGATTACAGGGCCAACATCGGTCGATAGCAGGCCGGGATCGCCGACCACCAGTTCATCCATCGCGCCACTAAGCATGTGAATGACTTTATCGGCGATGTCACTTTGCACGAAAAGAATACGGGCAGCGGAACAACGTTGTCCGGCGGAATCGAACGCGGCGGTGATCGCGTCTTTCACCAATTGTTCCGGCAGTGCGGATGAGTCTGCAATCAGCGCATTTTGTCCGCCGGTTTCGGCAATCAATGTCGCGATTTGCGCATTGCGTGCGGCCAGACTGCGATTGATGGCCCAGGCGGTTTCGGTCGAACCGGTAAAGCAGACGCCGGCAACGCGTGGATCTTTAGTCAGAGCCGCACCAACGGTAGCGCCATCGCCCGGCAGGAATTGCAGCACTTTTTCCGGCACGCCGGCTTCGTGCAACAGTTTCACCGCGAAGAAAGCCATCAGGCTGGTTTGTTCGGCCGGTTTTGCGATCACGGTATTGCCGGCAGCGAGGGCTGCGGCAATTTGGCCCATGAAAATCGCGAGCGGGAAATTCCACGGACTGATGCAAACGAATACGCCGCGACCGTGCAATTGCAGTTCATTCGATTCGCCGGTCGGGCCGGGCAGTTTTTCCGGATGACCAAACAGTTTGCGTGATTGCACCGCGTAGTAACGGCAGAAATCGACCGCTTCGCGAACTTCTGCAACGGAAGCCGACATCGACTTGCCGGCTTCTTTCACGCAGAGCGCAATCAATTCGGGCATGCGTTGTTCCATCAGTTCGGCCGCGTACTCCAGAATCTTTGCACGCGATGCAGCAGGGGTGTGATCCCATTCCTGGAAGGCCGAATGCGCATTGTCCAGAGCGATCTGCACTTGCGCGCTATCGGTCGATTGCCATTGGCCGACGCTTTCCTTGCGATTGGCGGGATTGGTGACCGCATTCATCGCGCCGGTATTCTTGCTGCCCGGCACCAGCGGCGTTGCCTGCCAGTTCTTGATCGCGGCATTCACGCTCGCGGCGAGTTCGGCTAAAGCGGAATCATTGGCTAGATTGATGCCCATAGAATTTTTTCTCTCGTCGCCAAACAAATGGCCAGGGGTGGGAATGCGGGGATGTGCCTTGCTGGCAAAACCGGTGACGGCGGCGACCGGATCGGCCACCAGATCTTCCGGTTTCACGTTGGCATCGGTAATGCGATTGACGAAACTGGAGTTCGCGCCATTTTCCAGAAGGCGACGCACGAGGTACGGCAACAGATCTTCATGCGAACCGACCGGCGCATAAACGCGGCAGGGAATTGCCAAATCGTTTTTGCCGATCACTTCTGCATACAGATCGTGGCCCATGCCATGCAGGCGCTGGTATTCGTAATCCGGCAAGCCGGTGTTTTTTGCAATCTGGTAAATCGCGGCAATGGTATGCGCGTTATGCGTCGCGAACATCGGATAAACGACGTCGCTGGCCTGCAACATTTTTTTCGCGCAGGCGATGTAGCTGACATCGGTATTCGGTTTGCGGGTAAACACCGGATAGCCAGCGTAACCCTCCATCTGCGCTTTCTTGATTTCGGAATCCCAGTAAGCGCCTTTGACCAGACGGATCGGCATGCGGCGACCGGTAGTTTTAGCGAGGTCAATCAGATAATCGAGAACGAACGGCGCACGCTTCTGATAAGCCTGCACGGCAAGCCCGTAGCCTTCCCAGCCATCGAGCGATTTGTCGGTAAAAACTTTTGCGATCAATTCCAGCGACAGTTCCAGGCGCTCGGATTCTTCCGCATCAATCGTGAAACCGATGCCGACCGATTTCGCTTGTTGCGCCAATTGCAAAATACGCGGCGCCAATTCACTCATCACGCGTTCGCGCTTGCCGACTTCGAGCCGCGGATGCAATGCCGAGAGTTTGATCGAGATCGAAGGTGCGGCAAAAATATTCGGGTACGGGCCGCCGGCGCCAATCGCATCAATCGCGTTTTTGTAGGCCTGAAAATAACGTTCGGCATCGGCGGCGGTGAAAGCGGCTTCGCCGAGCATGTCAAACGAATACCGGTAATTCGCGCCATCACCTTTTTGCGAACGTTCCAGCGCTTCAGAAATCGTGCGGCCCAGAACGAATTGATGGCCCATGATTCGCATCGCCTGGCGAACGGCCAGACGAATCGCCGGTTCGCCTGCGCGCGACACCAGACGTTTGAAGGCACCGCCGAAATCGCGCTGGGTTTCATCGGCCAGGCTGACGATCTTTCCGGTCAGCATCAAACCCCAGGTCGAGGCGTTTACGAGCAAGGAGCTGGATTGGCCGACGTGCGAATTCCAGTCTGCATCGCCGAGCTTGTCGCGAATCAATTTGTCGGCGGTACCTTGGTCAGGAATGCGCAATAAGGCCTCCGCCACGCACATCAGCAGCACGCCTTCCTCGGAAGACAGGTCGTATTCGCGCATGAAGGCTTCGACCAAACCGGGATCTGCCGCACGGATTCGCACTTTTTTCACCAGCCCCGCCGCCATATTCTGCACCGCGGTCTGGTCGCTTTCGGCCAATCGCGCCTGTTCGAGCAATTCGTTTAGATGTTCCGCCTCATCCCGCGCATAAGCTGCTGTGATGCGTGTCATCAGGGGTGAAAAGCGCTTGGGTAATTCGGACGAAAGGATGGGATTCACGGACAACCTGGCTGGGCGGCAATGGAAGCAAGAGGGCAATTCTACGGCTTTGCGAGGCCTCTGGGCAGGGCGTCATTCTTCACCTGGCTGTCCGTACCGGTGAGTATTCTTGTTGCCGGTAAGGCGGTGTAGCGGGTAAAATTAGGGAGATTTCCTGTGGTTAACCCAAAGGATTTTCGATGATTGAGCAGTTTTTGTCGGAAAACAGCCGATGCGCCTTGGTGCTGCGTCCGCGCCGGGCCATGACAAAAACGCAATTCATCGGACTTTTCGCGGTGATTGCAACGTCAACCTGGGTGGTAGCGATACTCGGTTATGTGATGGGAAACGTATTCGCGCCGGCATTTGCGTTGCTTGATTGCCTGTTCGTTGCGGCATCACTGCGTTGGGTCTGGTTGAGAAGCAGTTGCTCGGAAACGATCCAGCTCGATGCGGAACATTGCACGGTATCGCGTTCGGGGCGGGAAGAATTCGTGTTTGACGCGCATCCCTACTGGGTTCGCATGCAGCTTGAGAAAGCGCAGGAAGCACCGCGTATCGTGCTGGCGTCAAAAGGAAAAAGTTGTGAGGTTGGGTCGTTTCTGGCGCCGGACGAGCGTCTGGATCTGGCGGCAACGTTGAAGACATTATTGGCGCGGGCGGCAAATCGCGTTTGACGGACTTTAGTATTGGTGTACGGGGATTGAGGCTGACATGATGAAAACGAATCGCATCACGGCAATGTTGACGGGCCTGCTGGCCAGCGTTGCTTCTTTGGCTGCATTTGCGGACGACACCAAGGAACCGCAGCTTTGGCAGTTGAACATGACCGATGGCGTCACCGCCAGCTCGCAAAACGCCTATGACTCGCACATGCTGATGTTCTGGGTCTGCGTGGTTATCGGGATTATCGTATTCGGTGCGATGGGTCTTGCGATGTTCAAGTTCCGCAAATCCAAAGGTGCGGTGCCCGACACCAATTTCACCCACAGCACTTTTCTCGAAGTTCTCTGGACGGGTATTCCAATTGCCATTCTGGTCCTGTCCGCGATTCCGGCCACGGGCAAGGTGATTGCGCTGTACAACGCGAACCATTCGGCCAAGCCTTACGAAATGACGATCAAGGTTACCGGCCAACAATGGCTCTGGACCTACGAATACAAGGGCGAAGGCCTGGAATACACCTCGCGTCTGGATCGCGAATCCGACCGCTTGCGTCAGGACCCTGCATCGAGCAAGGAAGCCATCAGCGCGCACAAGCATTATCTGCGCGATGTCGATAATCCCTTGGTGATTCCGGCCGATACCCGCGTGCGTTTCGTGATTACCGCCGATGACGTGATCCACGCCTGGTGGGTGCCTGCCCTGGGCTGGAAGCAGGATGCGATCCCCGGCGTGATCAACGAAGCCTGGACCGAAGTGCCGGCAGCAAAAATTGGTACCTATCGTGGTGTCTGCGCTGAATTGTGCGGCAAGGACCACGGCTTTATGCCGATCGTGGTGAAAGTGGTTTCAAAAG
>CAZPCE010000099.1:0-7419 GCA_964584915.1 uncultured Arenimonas sp.
ACGCAAATGAGCGCCGCACATACGCGCGAACAACTTGAACGTACCGTTGCCGCATTCATCAAGGTCGGCAAAAACCTGGGCGTGATTTCATGAAACTGCGGACCTGCGAGACGGCATCAATGCATTGGTCGCGCCCCGGCATCCTTTGCCTGGCGCTTGTACTGGTCGCCTGCAGCCACGATAAGGTGGCGGCAACGGAACCCGCCAAAGCGGAATCTTCCGAAACCATTCCTGCCGTGAAAAAACCTGAAATAACGACACCGGCCGTGACGGAGCCGGCCATGCAGAAACCGGTTGCCAGCTCTGAACTTGCCGCACTGAAGCCCGGACAAACGGCGAAGATGGACGAATCCTCGACGCTGCACTACGTTCGCCTGGTGAGCGACAGCCGCTGCCCCGTCGGTACGCAATGCATCTGGGCCGGCGAAGCAACGATCGAACTGACCATAGAATCCGGCAATGAAAAACAGACCTTCACATTGACGGACAGGGCCAATACCAAAGAGGTGCTGGGTTTCAGCATCGAACTGGTGTCGATTGACCGCGGTCATCTGGTCAGCATCCGGGCTCGGAAACTGTAAGCAAACAAAAGAGCGGTAAAAAATGCGCATCGGACTTCGTCGAAAATTCCTGCTGGCAGTCCAGACCGATGCTGAAGCCGTACTGGCAGAAAAGATATGGAACACGCGATGTCTGCATTGCCGTGCCCGGTTGCAAGTCCGCGATGACGGCGAAGCCATGGGCCATAGCACCTTGGAACACGTGATACCGCAGGCCTGGTTCGGCGAACGGGCGGCGAAAAATCTCTGTTCACGCGTTGGTGACGATGCCGACGATGCACGCAATCTCGCGCTCGCATGCACTCGCTGCAATCATGACAAGGGGAAAAGCCATGATGCCCGTGGCCCTGGCGATAACCGCGCACTTGAAGTGATCAGCGCCTTGCTCGCAAAACGGACTGCACGATGGCGGGAGTTGAATTTACCGGCCTGACGTCAATACAAAGCGTTCGACTTCGGGCGTCTCCAGCAATCGCCATTGGCCTTTCGCCAATTCACCCAGTTTCAAATCGCCGATTTGAATCCGGATCAATCGCAATACATCGATATTCAATTCGGCAAGAATCTTGCGGATTTGCCGGTTTTTTCCTTCATCCAGAATAATTTCCAGCCAGGCATTTTTTTCGCCTTCGCGTAAAACCGATGCCTGCTTCATTGCATGCAGTTCGCCTTCGATCACCACGCCCTGCCGCATTTTTTCCAGTTCGCCGGAATTCGGCAACCGGTTGATTTGCACATGATAGGTTTTGTCGAGTCCGGATTCCGGCGAGGCAATCCCCGCGGCCCAGGCTGTGTCGTTGGTAAACAGCAGCAGACCTTCGCTGGCTTTGTCCAAGCGCCCGACCGGTGCCAGCCAAGGCAAACCGGCCCCGTCAAAACAGCGATACACGGTATCTCGGCCTTTTTCATCACTCGCCGTCGTGACCAAACCGCGCGGCTTGTTCAGAACCATATAAACGGGCTCGGCAGCCTTGTCCGTCATGCCCGCTACCGAGACCTTATCGCGGTCTTGCAGCACCGGAAACTCCGGATCGCGCACGATACGGCCATTGACCGATACGCGCCCCTCGCGCACCCACGCCGCCGCCTGCGTGCGCGAAGCCAAGCCCTGCTTCGACAGGATTCTTGCAACGCCAAAACGTTTCCCCGGAACTTCGTTCATCGCCATAGGATGACGTATGGTCGCGAATTTCGCTACGCTTGGGCTTTGGGAGCATGCCATGTCGGAACATACCGTCAACCTGGAATGGAAAGCCGGCGCGGAAGACTTCTCTTCCGCGACTTACACGCGCAACCACCGCTTGAGTTTTGACAACGGCGTGGTGATTACCGCTTCTGCAGCCCCCGGCTATCTGGGCGATGCCGGGGCGATTGATCCGGAAGAAATGCTGGTGGCGTCGCTCAGCAGTTGTCACATGCTGACGTTTCTGGCGATTGCATCCAAACGCACATATGCCGTCGTAAGTTACCAGGACAATGCAATCGGTTATCTGGAAAAAAATACGGCGGGAAAAATGGCGATCACTCGCGTCGAACTTTCACCCATAGTCGTCTTTTCCGGCGATAAACAACCCGGTCCTGAAGAGCTTGAGGCCTTGCACCACAAGGCGCATGCCAATTGTTTCATCGCTAATTCAGTACAGTGTGAAATAAAAGTGAAGCTCTAAACACCGATTCACCCGTCAATCACCCTAGCCATTGCAAAATCCCCCCATGACTTCAAGTTCCGCAGAGCCCGACCAACGATCGTTTCTTCGCCGTGGCATCATCGCCTTTATTCGCTGGTTCGATACCTCGGCGAATGTCGAAACCGCTGAAACAGACCCGGATGCCATCGACTGGTTGCGGGTGATCCCTTTCATCGCGATGCACCTCGCCTGCATTGCCGTGCTTTGGGTCGGTTTTTCGTGGTTCGCACTATGGGTAGCGCTGGGTTTGTATGCGATACGGATGTTCGCAATTACCGGTTTTTACCACCGCTATTTCTCGCACAAGGCATTTCGCACTTCGCGGCCGATGCAGTTCCTGTTTGCGGCGGTTGGCGCCGCGAGCGTGCAGCGCGGGCCCTTGTGGTGGGCGGCGCATCATCGCCACCACCATCGCCATGCCGACACCGAACAGGATATGCATTCGCCGCGCCACGGTTTTTTTCGCAGCCATATGGGCTGGTTCCTGACAAAGCGCGGATTCGCCACGAACTTCGGCAACATTCCCGATCTGGCAAAGTTTCCCGAGCTACGTTACCTCGACCGTTTCGATGTGGTAGTACCGTTTTTTCTGGCGGTCGGATTATTTTCCCTCGGCGCGTGGTTGAAAACTGCTGCACCGCAATTGCATACCAGCGGTCCTCAGCTTCTGGTCTGGGGCTTTTTTGTTTCGACGATCGTGTTGTTCCACGCCACGGTGACGATCAACTCGCTTGCCCATCGTTGGGGAACGCGCCGTTACAAGACCAATGACGACAGCCGCAACAATGCCATTCTCGCCTTGATTACTTTCGGCGAGGGCTGGCATAACAACCATCACCACTTCCCCGGCTCGGCGAGCCAGGGTTTCAAATGGTGGGAACTGGACGTGACGTATCTCGCACTCAAAACCATGTCGCTATTCGGCCTGGTATGGGATTTGAAAGTCGTTCCGCCTCAACTCAAACGCAATTCAATCGAAGCCCTATGAAAATCGCAGTTATCGGTAGCGGCATCGCCGGCATGGGCTGCGCGTATTTATTATCGCGCCAGCACGAAGTGGTATTGTTCGAAAAAGAGAACCGGCTCGGCGGACACACCCATACCCACGCCGTTCGCCAGGGCAACCGGGACTACCAGATCGATACCGGGTTTATCGTATTCAACCCAGACAACTATCCGTTGCTGAGCAAATTATTTGGCGAATTGAACGTTGCGACGCAAAAAACCGAGATGGGATTTTCGGTGCAGAACGCGGCGACGGGGCTCGAGTACAACGCGACGAATTTGAATGCGATGTTTTGCCAGCGCCGCAATCTGCTATCGCCGAAATTCATCCGCATGACGACCGACATCCTGCGTTTTTACCGGGAGTGCCCCAGTCTGCTCGACTTGCCCGACGATGGCCCTACGCTTGCCGAATATCTGAAGAAAAACAATTATTCGCCATTATTCATCGACGATCATATCGTGCCGATGGCTTGCGCCCTTTGGTCTTCCCCTTCGGATACGATCGCGCAATTTCCGGCGAAATACCTGGTGCAGTTCATGCACAACCATCGCATGTTGCAGGTTAACGAGCGGCCCGAATGGCGAGTGGTGCAAGGCGGCTCCAGCAGCTATATCCGTGCGCTTGAAAAAGTCTGGACCGTGAATGTGCGCTTGAATGCCAAGGTACAAAGCGTTGCGCGCGAACACGACGGCGTGCGGATAAAAACCGCTGACTCCGACGAGCGTTTCGACCAGATCGTATTTGCCTGCCATAGCGATCAGGCTCTGGCTCTTTTATCCGATGCCACACCACTGGAACGCGAAATTCTCGGCGACTTGCCGTATCAGGAAAACGAAACCGTACTGCATACCGACGCTACGATCCTGCCAAAAAACAAAAAAGCCTGGGCTGCCTGGAATGCCTATATCCCGGCTTCGAAAACCGAGGCCTGCACGGTCAGTTATTGCATGAATATCCTGCAATCGGTGGAATCAGCGGAACCGTTCGTGGTGACACTGAACCGCACTGCCGACATTGCACCGGGCAAGATCATCGCGAAGATGCGCTATCAGCATCCGATGTACACTCACGCCAGCGTCCAGGCGAAAACCCGTCGACATGAAATCAATGGCAAGAACAACACGTGGTTTGCCGGCGCCTATTGGGGCTTCGGTTTCCATGAGGACGGTCTGCGCAGCGGCGTTGAAGTGGCACGTGCACTGGGTACCGACTGGTGAGTGAGCAGTTTGCCAGCGCCATTTACGAAGGTCGAATTCGGCATCGGCGTTATGCGGTTAAGCCGCATGACTTCGAATACGCGATTTACCAGCTTTATCTGGACTTGGCCGAACTGGATCTCGTTTTCAAAAAGCGCTGGTTCTGGTCTTTCAACAAGCTGAATCTTGCCTGTGTATTGCGCCGCGATTATTACGGCGATGCCCATGTGTCGATCGAGCAAGCCGTGCGTGACCGCGTACAAAGCGAAACCGGAGTTCGGCCGACCGGACCGATACGTCTTTTGACGCATGGCCGCTATTTCGGTTTCACGATGAATCCGGTCAGTTTTTACTACGGCTTCAAGGACGACTGCGAAACGCTGGACTGGGTTCTGGCTGAAATTACGAACACGCCCTGGGGTGAACGCCACGCCTATTTCCTTCCGGTCGATGCGGCAAACAAGAAAGCGAACACCTGGCATTGGGATTTCGCGAAATCTTTCCATGTTTCGCCGTTTTTGCCGATGGACAGGAATTACCACTGGGCATTTGAATGCCCGGGCGAAAGTTTGCGCATACACATGGATGTTATGCAGCAGGCTACGCGCGATTTTGACGCCACCCTGGTATTGGAACGCAAGCCGCTGAACGCAAACACGCTGGCTTCATGCCTGCTGCGGTATCCCTTTGTCACGTTCAAGATTGCGTTCGGCATTTATTGGCAAGCCATGAAATTGTGGATCAAGCGCATTCCGTTTTACCCGCATCCAAAAACTGTCACGCCACAACCTGGAGTCATCAATGAGTAGTCCTGTCGAATCATTAACGAGTGAAATAAGCGCGACCGATTCTTTCGGCGTCGTGACTCGTTTTTTACGCCAGAAAATTCACCAGCAACTGTCGCGGATCCGCGGTGGCCGGATCCATCTGGTTGACGCTCTCGGCAGCGTAATGCTCGGCAATGACGAATCGGCATCGGGCATCCACGTGCGCCTGAATATTCGCAGCCCCGAATTCTATCGTCAGGTCGCGTTGAACGGATCGGTCGGCGCCGGCGAATCCTACATGGACAATCTCTGGCATTGCGATGACCTGGTCGGTCTTATCCGATTGCTGGCCATCAACCGCGATCTACTCGACGGCATGGAATCGGGCACAGCGAAAATAGGCGGTTGGCTGATGAAAGCGGCGCATGCGTTTACCCGCAACACCCGCGCCGGCAGCAAGAAAAATATCGCCGCGCATTACGACCTCGGTAACGATTTGTTCAAACTCTTCCTGTGCAACAACATGATGTATTCGTCGGCGATATTCGCGAACGAAGACGATACGCTTGAATTGGCATCCGATCGAAAACTCGAGCGCATCTGCCAAAAACTCGATTTGAAACCCGCCGACCACCTGATCGAAATCGGCACCGGCTGGGGCGGCATGGCGCTTTACGCTGCCAAGCATTACGGCTGCAAAGTCACTACTACGACGATTTCAAAAGAACAGCATGCGTTGGCAAGTCAACGCATTGCAGAAGCCGGCCTGAGCGACCGCGTTACCTTGCTGCTGAAAGACTATCGCGATCTGGAAGGCAGCTACGACAAACTGGTTTCGATCGAAATGATCGAAGCCATCGGCCACCAGTATCTTGATACCTACATGGCGAAATGTGCTTCGCTGCTGAAGCCTGATGGACTGGCGTTGATTCAGGCAATAACCATCGAAGACCATCGCTACGAACAGGCGCTGCACTCGGTCGATTTCATCAAGCGTTACATTTTTCCCGGCAGCTTTATTCCCTGCGTCAGCGCAATGGTGAATGCTGCCGCAAAATCGGGCCCCTTGCGGCTGCTGAATCTGGAAGACATTGGCCCGAGCTATGCTCGCACACTGCATGAATGGCGTCGCCGTTTCATGGGCCAACTCGACAATGTCCGCGCATTGGGTTACGACGACCGTTTCATTAGGATGTGGGAGTTCTATCTGGCTTACTGTGAAGGCGCTTTCATCGAGCGCTCGATCAGCGACGTTCATTTGCTCCTTGCCCGTTCCCTGAACAAGCGCGATGAGTTTCTGCCTTCGGTGACCCACGCAAAATGAAACTACCCTGGTCAAACATACTGAATGCCGTCGGCTACCAGATCGTCTGGTTCGCCACGCTTTTCAGTGCTAGCGCGGGCAACTTCTGGCTCGGCTTTTTCGTCAGCGTGATATTTTCGTCATTGATGCTTTGCTTCGGCGGCAAGGCAAAACAGGACGTCCGTATCGTGATGATCGGATTGGTGCTTGGCGTTGCGATAGACACGCTGTTCGCTGCCAGCGGCTGGATTCAATACGCACTGCCCTGGTCGATGATCGGCTTTGCACCATTGTGGATTATCGCCTTGTGGCTTTCCTTCTCGTTTACGCTGAACCATTCGATGTCGTTTCTCCGGAATAATTACCTGCTCGCGGCAGCCTTCGGTTTCATTGGCGGACCCTTGGCCTACTGGTGCGCGGATCGCGTTTTCAACGTGATTGGCTACGGCACGAATTCCGCTTACGTGATGCTGGCGCTCGGAATTTGCTGGGGCTTCGTGATACCCGCCATTTTCTACATTGATAAACGCATGTCGTTCAGTGACAAGCCGAACAAGGCCCTGGCCTGATGTGGACGGTGATCTTATGCGTGTGGTTGATGTCGGCAGTCGTGATGACGGCGGCCTGGTTCTTCTCCATGCGCGTCAAAAACGTGGGGTATGTCGATGTGGTCTGGGCCGGATTGATGGCAGCAGCGGCTGTTCTGGTGAGCTATCTTGGCAGCGGCTCCGATATCCCGAGAGTTCTTGTCGCGTTGTTTGGAGGAATCTGGGGTGCGCGGCTATGCATCCACCTGCTGAAGCGCGTACTGCATGAAGCCGAAGATGGGCGCTACCAGGCGTTGCGCGCAACGTGGAACGGCACGGTCATTGCCGAAAGCAGTGACACGATCGTCG
>CAZPCE010000099.1:7429-9686 GCA_964584915.1 uncultured Arenimonas sp.
GCGTACTGCATGAGGCGGAAGACGGACGCTATCAGGCGCTTCGCGCCACCTGGAATGGCAGCCCGGCAAAGTTTTTCGTGTTCTTCCAGATGCAGGCGATCATCGTCGCCCTGTTCTCCATCCCTTTTTATGCGGCAGCATCACGTCATTCCAGCGCACTGGATGGCTGGGCGATTGCAGCCATCGCCGTGTGGCTGGTCAGCGTGTTCGGCGAATACCTGGCCGATGGGCAATTGGCGAAGTTTCGTACCGACCCTGCCAACAAAGGCAAAACATGTCGCAGCGGTTTGTGGGCCTATTCGCGCCACCCCAATTATTTCTTCGAATGGCTGCACTGGTTTGCCTATTCGCTACTGGCGGTCAACAGCGAATATTTCTGGTACAGCCTGGTCGGGCCGATCGTGATGCTGGCGTTCCTGTATCGAGTTAGCGGTATTCCGTGGACCGAGGCCCAGGCCTTGCGTAGTCGCGGCGACGACTACCGGCGCTATCAAGACGAAGTCAGCGCTTTCATTCCCTGGCTGCCACGCAAGCCAAAACAATAAAACCGAACCGTAAAACCTGCCGAGTATTTGAATGTCTCTCATCGACCTTTGTGAAAACGGATACATCCCCGATGCATTAACGCGCCATGGAATACGCCAGCTGTGCCGGCAGCGCTTGATTGATGAAGACGCGCAGGATGTCGAGAAAGCCGACCGGCGTTTTCGAAGGATGCTCGATGAACTCAAGCAAAGCCCGATCGCGATTGAAACCGCCGCAGCCAACGAGCAACATTACGAAGTGCCCACACGCTTCTTCCAGTTGTGCCTCGGCAAGCGCCTGAAGTATTCCTCCTGCTTTTACAAAACCGGCAGCGAAACGCTGGATGAAGCCGAGATCGCCATGCTAGCCCTGTATTCCGAGCGCGCGGAATTGAGCGACGGACAACATATTCTCGAACTCGGTTGCGGCTGGGGCTCGTTGACACTGTGGATGGCCGAGAAGTATCCGAATGCGAACATTACAGCAGTATCGAACTCCGCGACGCAAAGATCGCATATCGAAGGAGTCTGTCGCGAGCGCGGCTGGCAACACGTGAAAGTGATTACCTGCGATGTAAACACGCTTGAGCTGGATGCAAACCAGTTTGACCGCGTCGTCTCGGTTGAAATGTTCGAACATATGCGCAACTACCAGACCTTGCTGAATCGCATATCGAAATGGATGAAACCCGAAGCGAAACTGTTCGTGCATATTTTCTGCCATCGCTACGTGATGTATCCGTTCGAAACCGAAGGCGACGACAACTGGATGGGTAAATATTTCTTTACCGGCGGCATCATGCCATCGGCCGATATGCTGCTGCATTTCCAGCAGGATTTGTCGATCGAACAGCGCTGGCTGGTGTCGGGCGAACATTATGAAAAGACCTCGAACCACTGGCTGGCCAATCAGGATTTGCACCGCGATGAAATCATGCAAATCATGAAATCCACCTACGGCGAGAAGGATGCCGTGCGCTGGTTTAATCGCTGGAGAATGTTCTGGCTTTCCTGCGCGGAATTGTTCGGTCTGGACGGCGGCAACGAGTGGCTGGTGGCGCATTACCTGTTCGGAAAGCGCTAATAGCGCCAATAAAAAAGCCCGCGTTTGCGGGCTTTTTTATTGGTTTCAACAAAGCTTGCACTGCTGGTATCCGTTCAACAAGCCTTTTCTTTCGTTGGCTTGCAGTCGACGTTAGCCGGAGCGGTATCGGTGGTGCCCTGCTTGCCTGTCGCGACACGAATGCCCTTGGCCTTCATCCACGCATCGAACTCTACCGAAGTCATGCGCTTGCCGTTCTGGTTCATGTCAAAACGCCATGGTGTGTTGTCATCTTTCGTCTTGGGAACATAGGCACCGTTCGATGGCAAAGGCGCGGGTGCCGAAGCCGTGTTCGGCAGATTGGATTTAACCCTTGACCGGGCGATGAAGTCCCTGAGGAAGATGCAATTAATGGCGGTGCTGTTTCGCGAGTTCAACATTTCCTCCACCGGCGCGTTGATCAATTCGAATGTCGATTCCGTGCGAACGGATGAACATTTGCCCGCAGCCATCAGGTTGGGCGACATGATTGAAAAAAACAGAATAGAAGCCAGCAATGAGAGATTTTGTTTTACGCGCATCGGGCACATCCGGGAATATTCACTCGGACGAGCATAGGCGGCAATGAATTAATTGGCAACAAAAAAGAAGCCCGGCCAAGGCCGGGCTTCGTTCAGCTTAGGAACAGTTC
>CAZPCE010000100.1:0-9684 GCA_964584915.1 uncultured Arenimonas sp.
GACGTGGTGATGCCGAACCTAAATGGTTTTCAGGCTACCCGCGCCATTTCGAAAGAAGCCACCACATCGCATATTCCAATTGTGCTGGTCACTACCAAAGATCAGGAAACCGATAAAGTCTGGGGCATGCGCCAAGGTGCAAAAGCCTATATCACCAAGCCTTTCAACGAAGCGGAATTGGTGGCGGTGATAAACAAGCTGCTGGTTGCGGGCTAAAATCTAAAAAAAAGCGGGGAATCCCCCGCTTTTTTCATTATTGGCCGGAGAATACTTCGGCCATTTTTTTGTATAAATCTTTTTGCTCGTCGGTCTCCGCTTTCGGAGCCCTGATTTCTATTTCGACGATTTGATCGCCTGCAGCGGGCTTTCCCGGCAGCCCGCGTCCGCGCAGGCGTAATTTTTTGCCCGCTTCGGAATCTGCGGGAATTCTCAATTCGACCGCGCCGCCAAGTGTGGGCACCGTCGCGGTCGTACCCAAGGCGGCCTCCCATGGCGCAAGGCTCAAGGTGTAAAGGATATTGCGGCCATCCACTTCAAAATCGGCATGGGCGCGATAGTCGATTTCCAATAGCAAATCGCTTTTTCGGCTCCCGCTGCTCCTGCCTTGGCCGGCGAGGCGGATAACCTGGCCCGGTTTGATGCCGGCGGGAATTTTCACTTCCAGTGTCCTGCCATCCACGTTGAAGCGCTGCTGCCCTCCCGAGAAAGCAATCTCCAGCGGAATTGCCACCTTCGCCCGGGTATCGCCCAACGGTTGCTGCGTAGCTCTTGAACGCCCGCCAAACAAGGATTCGAAAAAATCACTGAAATCACCAGCGCCGCCTGCATTGCCGAAGCCCTGATGGAAACCGCCCGCACCGCCAAAACCGGGAGGCGGCTGATATTCCTGGCCGGAACGATAACCGCTTGCACGTAGCTGGTCGTATTGCTGCCGCTTGTCCTTGTCGCGCAAAACTTCATAAGCTTCGTTGATCGACTTGAATTTTTCCTCGGCACCCTTTTCCTTGCTTACATCGGGATGGTATTTCCGGGCCAGTCGGCGATAGGCGGTTTTGAGCTCGGCTTCGCCCGCGCTGGCTTCCACGCCCAATATTTCGTAGTAATCCTTGAATTCCATCTCAGGCCAACCCATGTATTAAGAGTGTGATTATGGGCGTAACGCAAATGCTTTCAAGCCCTCACATCCGTTGCACCCCATATCCGTATCATCTGAAAGAAATTACCTTAGGAATTCTATGAGCATCCAAGTAGGCGACAAACTCCCCACCGCTACCCTGAACTATCTGAAAGACGGCGTACAGGCCATCACCACGAATGAATTATTCGATAACAAGAAAGTCGTTTTGTTTGCCGTGCCGGGCGCTTTCACTCCAACCTGTTCCGCAAAACATCTGCCGGGTTACGTGGCCAAAATGGATGATTTCACCAAGAAGGGGATCGAGGTTGCCTGCCTGTCCGTCAACGATGCATTCGTGATGGGCGCATGGGCAAAAAATCAGGACGTACCTGAAAACCTGCACATGCTTGCCGACGGCAACGGTGAGTTCACCAAGGCCATGGGTCTCGAATTGGACGCCACCGCTTTCGGCATGGGCCTTCGTGCAAAGCGTTTTGCGCTGTATGCCGAGAATGGCGTAGTGAAAAATGTTTTTGTTGAAGCGCCGGGCGAATTCAAGGTGTCGGCTGCAGACTACGTTCTGGAACAACTGGCATAACTGCGGGTTTCAGATCCAGTGTTCATGCAGGGCAGCTTCGGCTGCCCTGTTTCGTCTGGAATAGCCTGCAGGTTTGCTGCTGTTCATGATTGCTTGGCTAGACTGCCCACACATTCAAGGAGCACGACTATGAAGACTTTATTTTCAATCGCATTTGCCGCATTCGCCATGATGGGTTTGTCCAAACCGGCATTGGCCGACAATTATTCCGGCTGCCATAACTGCGGCGTCGTGAAAAATATCGAGACATACAGTGAAAAACGCTCCGGCACGGGCGGTGCCATTGTCGGCGGCATCGTCGGCGGCGCAGTTGGCAACCAGGTTGGCAAGGGCGACGGCAGGAAGGTCGCAACCGTTGCAGGTGTTGTGGGTGGTGCCATCGTGGGCAAGAAAATCGCCGAAAAAAACGATCGCAAGGACTATGAAATCACGGTCAGGATGGATAACGGCGAAACCCGCGTGATCGATCAGGGCAGCATCGGCAAAATTCGCGTAGGCAGTCGCGTAAAAATCAAGAACAACAAAGTACTGTTGCGTAATTGATTTAACACTCCATTGAATAAGAAAGCGGCTACGGCCGCTTTTTTATTGCCAGCAGAAACCTGGGATTACAGCACTTGCGATCCACACGTTCATTTCAGAACATACAGACTCATTTCGTCCCAGGCGCCGGCATCCGTTAATGCGGTAATCGTTTGCAGCCCTGGGCTATCGAATTTCATCACGAATATCTGGCTCGCCTGCGTATCGGCTACCCACTGGCCGTTCACCAGCCACTTTACTTTTTGCTGCGTACCCAGGGCACGAAATTCAGCGCTGATCGGCTGCGTCGAATTGGGGGCCCGTGCCAAGGTCGATTTCTCTGCCGGCCCGTCAATTTGGAGCGTTTCCATCGATGCCAACGCATCTTCGCTGCAATCCGGAGCCAATGCAGGAATTCGCGTTTTCTCGCGCAAGCTGGTCGATAGCCAGGGCGTGGTCAAACTCGGCCAGCGGGCAATGTGCAAGATTTTCTGCTGGTGATTGTTTTTGCAATCGGCACTTAAACGCAGCCCCGTTTGCGCATCGACTTGCAATTCCAGTTGGCCGGCATTCCAGACGCGCGCATCGCGATCCGGCCAGGTCGGAGGGATACTGCTCGCCAGGGCAAAACCTTTTCGTTGCCGATGGCAGAGTCCGGCTTCCGTTTCCTGCACGCTTCGACCCAAGGGCCAGCAAATCTCGATTGCCTTGACGTCTTTCGGCATCGCGGTTCGCACGACATCATGATTAGGTTTTGGCAAGCTATCGAAAACTTCATACATCAAAGGCAATGCCGTGATCGCACCATATTGGCCCGGCATCGGCGTACCATCAGGCCGGCCTACCCATACGCCGACCGTGTATTCGGGTGTCGTCCCCATTGCCCACGCATCACGGAAGCCATAGCTGGTACCCGTTTTCCAGGCAACACGTTTGCGTTGGTTGGTATCGAAGATATCGTCGTTTTGCGTATTGCTTTTATGCGTTTCCAATATCTCACGGATCATCCAGGCCGCGCCCGGTGATAATATCCGCCTGTCGTTTTGTTTGGCATGCTTCGCATAACGCACACGCCCGGCCAAACCTTCGCGGTTCAGCGCGGCATACGCACCCACCAACTCCTCCAGCCGGACTCCGGTGCCGCCGAGAATGATCGAGAGATTGGGCTTTGCGCCTTCCGGCATGCGCATCGGCAAGCCGGCATTGGCAAGCCGTGCCGCAAAACGTTCCGAACCTACCCTGTCGAGCAAATCCACCGCGGGAACATTCAACGACAATTGCAACGCTTCGCTGGCCGATACCGGGCCATGGTAAATCGGATCGAAATTCGCTGGACGGTAATCACCGAAGTCCTGTGGCGCATCGACCAGAAGGCTTTCCGTATGTATCAAACCGTCATCGATCGCCAATCCGTACAAGAAAGGCTTCAGCGTCGAGCCCGGCGAACGGAGGGCCTGCACCATATCAACGTGCCCTAGCGTTTTTTCATCGCCGAAGCTCAATGAACCCACATAGGCACGGGCTTCCATGGTTTTATTGTCGACCACCAATAATGCGGCTGAGCTGCGCTCCGGCAATTGCGAGAAATAATTATGCAAGCGCTGTTCGAGCATGCTTTGCAAATCGGCATCGATCGTACTTTCGATTTTGTTTTCCGACGGGTTGGCATTGCGTAAACGTTGCGCCAGCAAAGCGGCGCTCATCGGGACCTGCAGGCTGCGCGTTACAACCGGCTCCTGCCTGGCTTCGGCAATCGGCGTGCTTGACCAGATATTGTTTTCTGCCAAACGCTTCAATACCTTGTCGCGCGCTCTGCGTGCGGCTTCGGGATTTCTGTCGGGTCGCAACCGGCTCGGCGTTTGCGGAAGTACCGCCAGCAATGCCGCTTCGGAATGCGACAGTTGTTTCGAGGACTTCCCCAGATATGCCCAGCTTGCAGCTTCGACGCCTTCGATGGTTCCGCCGAACGGTGCATGGCTCAAATAAATTTCCAGAATTTCCGTTTTCGACAAATGCCATTCAAGTTGAAAAGCGCGAAAAATTTGGCGGATTTTCCCGAAGATGGTGCGCGGGTGCGGCTCCAGAATGCGTGCGACCTGCATCGTGATGGTGGAACCGCCGGAAACTATCCGGCCATTACGCGCACCCTGGATTGCCGCACGGGTTATCGCGAACGAATTGACGCCGGCATGGTAATAAAAATATCGATCTTCATAACCGATCAGGGCTTCAAGATATAGAGGTGAAACTTCATCAACTTTTACCGGATACCGCCAGACGCCGTTTTCACTGGCAAACGCCCGCAGCGGGCGTCCGTCGCTTGCGGTAACAAGCACGCTGGCATTGTTTCCCGAGGGCAAAGGCAATGGATAGCAGCGATCCAGAATACCAAGAGTGAGCATCAGGCAAAGCAAAGCGATGGCGAGTATTCGCCACCGCTTTTGTTTTCCCGAATTGTTGATCGATTCCGCAAGCACGATATTATTTCGGTTTAACCACCGTGATGCTGGCCGGGAATGCGACGCCAACACCACGAATGGTCGGACGATACATGTCTTCCACCTCCGGCGGCGGCACCGTGTAAGTACCCGGCGTCACGGCACGGACGATATAGAACAATTTAGCGTACTGTCCGCTGTAGAGCTTGATCGCGGCGACATAGCGATCGTCGCGGAATTCCTCATGCACGATCGTTGCGGCATCGCTGCGATTTTGCATGTTCACGCCGTCGATTTCGACATCCTTCCATTGGTCGTCTTTGGCGAGATTCAGGTTTTCCACTTCCAGACCGGCCGGCAAGAGATCGACCAGCAGTGCGTCGTTCATCCCTTGGTTTGACTGCAGCTTGACTTGCACCAGCAAAATTTCACCTTCCCGCAAGTTGCCGCCTTTCCAGACTTTGCCGTCGGGCAGGAAGTACTGGCGCGTGACCTTGATGTATTTGTCGTTCGCCGCAGGAGCCACTTTTGGAATACCGGCGATATCCACCGTTGCATACAGATTGGTCTTTTCCGTCGGTTCGAAACGGACACCGGCGACGAGATCGGCTTGCGTAAAGTTTCGGCTGACGATGCTATCCGGGCTAAGCGCGACTTTTGCGGAACCCGTTTGCAGTTCGCCCGAAAATACGCTGTCCTTGCTGACCGCGATGGCTTTACCGAGTTTCGCCAATCCGATTTGTTCCTGCGTACTCAGCCAGTAGTAACGACCATTGGTCAAATTCTGCAGGTCACGCGACATCGCCAGCAGGCGCTTATTGAATGCCGGGTGGTTCAAGTTGTGCTTTTTCATCAGCGCAAGCATGAAAGCTTCGTCGCGCAAATTACTGCCGTAATCCCCCATGTATTCGGGGCGTTTGCTGACTTTCGCAAACGCCTCGTTGATCGCTTTCTGGCCACGCACCTTGTCGCCTTGCAGGTTCAGCGCAATGCCCAGATGCAATAGCGGCAAGCCGGTCAACGATTTCGAACGTTCGTTGTCGTACAAGGTACGCAAGGTACCGAGCGGTGCGCGATTGACGCGAGCCAACACATACGCGCTATGCGCCTGATAGGCGTAACGCATGTGTTGTTGCTGATCGTAGGAATAGAACGGCGCGCCGCCGGTCAGCATGTCTTCACTCAGGCGCTCGAGTGTTTTCTTCAGAACGGCATCCGGTACCGCGAAGCCGGCGTCACGCGCATCCATCAGGAACTCGGCGATGTAAGGCGTGAGAATCGGATTCGCTTCCGAACCACCGCCCCAATAGGAGAAATGACCCGTGCTCAATTGCATCGATGCCAAACGGCTGATCGCGAATTCCATCCGAAGTTTTCGCTCCTGCGGCGTGATTCCCTTGATGCCAAGTCGCGCGGTGGTTTGCGGATCGAGCAACAATGCCGCATAGCCGCGCGTCGTGGTTTGTTCGGCGCAGCCATAGGGATAGGAGAGCAAGTCGCTGAGAGCCTGAGCGAACGGAATCGGCGGCATCGTGCTGACCGTAAATCTTGCGTTGACCGTACCTGGCATCAGGTGTTCACTCATCGCGGCATTCATGCTGATGCCTTGGCCCGGTTC
Source organism: uncultured Arenimonas sp. (assembly GCA_964584915.1). GTDB lineage: Bacteria > Pseudomonadota > Gammaproteobacteria > Xanthomonadales > Xanthomonadaceae > Arenimonas. The sequence continues at coordinate 6,294 of CAZPCE010000100.1, forward strand.
CAGCGTTTGCAGCGTTGAACGAACCACTCCGCCCCATGCCGGACGCACTGGTACTTCGAATACCCGATTGACCTGATGGCCACCGCCATCCACTTTGACGCTGATTTTTCCGACACCATTACCCTGGCCGCCGGTCAAGGGGAAGCTCAAGGTGGTTTTTGCGTCCGGCGCAAGCTGAATACGTTTCGATGCACCATCGATATTGACCGGCCCCCCCGCGCTTACGGCGACATTGAATGTGCCGGCCTTGCCGGTGAAATTTTGCACGTCGATGGTCATCGTGCTGCGGTCACCGGGTGCAAGTGCGCGCGGGCCGCTGATTTCAGCCAGTACCGGAGCGCGAATAATGCTTTCACTGTCGGCCTTGCCGTATTGATCGGCAGTGAACACCAAAGCCGACACGCGCAATGCTCCGTTGAAATCCGGCAAAGGGAGATTGATCAAGGCTTCACCGCGTTGATTCAAACTGACCAGGCCCGAATACAAATCCACCGTTTGCACTTTCGCGGTGGGACGGCGTGCCTGCGGCAATGCCTCCAATGCCATGTCACCGCCGAATTTCAATTTCGCGGTATTGCCTTCGTAGCTTTCGATCACGCGGCCATAGATGTCGTAGGTTTCAACACCGAAGCGACGCTGTGCGAAGAAATGCGCAGCGGCATCCGGCACCGGAAACTGGGTGATGTTCAAAATGCCGACATCCACCGCCGAAACCGTTACCCAGGCCTTCTTGCCCGCCAACGCGGGCGCTTTCACAGTAACGGGCAGCGGTTGTTCGGGCTTGGTCTGTTTGGGCGCTGTCACTGTAACCGCAACTTCGCGATTGGCGCTTTGCATCGGAACATGTGCGATGCCGATCGCACGGGCAGGCGTGATTTTTTCCTTGGCCGAACCGCCACGGAAAACCAGCGCCGTGATGTAGACATCGTGACGCTGCCATTCTTGCGTTATGGCAATCTCGAAGCTGGCACCCGGTTTTGCATCGATCGGCTGCGTATGGATCAGATGGTCGCTTTCGACAATCAATACACCGGGACCTTCATGCGGCGGCGTAATTGTTACCTTGAGTTTATCGCCGACTTTGTAAGCGGTTTTATCGAGCGCTACTTTTACTTTGTCGGGGCGTGCGTCCAGGCCGCGATTCTGGTCATCCCAACGCCATCCGGCAAAGAAAGGATAACGGGTAATCAAGCCGGTTTGTTTGTCGGTAACTTCCAACCGGTAGTCGCCCCACTCCACGTCAACCGACACTTTCGTCCGGCCATTCGCCAAGGTTTGGCTGTTGAGCGTTTGCACGGTTTGAAAACGCGAAGTGAAATCGTAGCCCCAGCCACCACTGTCGGAGTAGTTCCAGTGGTAATCGCGAATTTCACGCACGAGATTGACGGTTACCGGAGCGGCGGAAAACTGACCGGCAAGATTGCTACGAACCAATTCGAAACTGGCGGTGTTTTCGGAATCCGCGCCGTCGGCGGCATCGAACAAAGGCCTCACGCCTATCAGGCTTTCGGCAGGCCACAAGGTGCGTTTCAACGAACGGCTGACCGTGCGACCGCCGGTTTCATAAACGCTGCCCTGAACGATAACCGAGACCGGCGCGTTGGATTTCACTTCTTCCGGCAATGCCAATGCAGTTTGCAACTGGCCTTTCGCGTCAAGTGTTTCGTCGATAACGTCGTCGTTGTTTTTTGGATATTTGATCGTGCTGTCGCCGAAAGAAAAATCCTTCAGTTTTTCGACCGGATGCTCTTCGTTCAACACGTACATGCGTGCGGTAAAACGGTTGCCATCCGCCGGTGCGCCATACAAGTAGGCGGCATCCACTTTCAGATTGAGCGCTTCCTTCGGTTTTATCACGGCTTGCGCCGTGGAAAGATCAAGCTTCATGCGCTCCGGCAAAAATTCTTCCACGTGTATCGACATGCCTTCGACCACGTCACCGGCACCCGGCGCAGTGCGGAATTCCACTTTCCACAAACCGGTCGCGGCATCGGGCGGCAATGCCTGCTGCCATTCAAAATAACCTTGCTGCTTCTCGGCCAATTTGGTTTCGATCAATGCGCGGCCATCGGGCTGGCGCAGCGTTAAATACAAAGGTTGCGACTTGATCGCACGGCCATCGTAATTGCGCATCAAAGCCGACAAACGCAAGGTTTCCCCCGGGCGATACAAATCACGACCGGCCCAGGCGAACACGTCGAACCAGGCTTGTTGGCGGCCGGCTACGGCAAATTCGGATAAATCCAGTGCCGGCTGATTGAACGACATCACCGAGATATCGCTGGAACGTTTCGCGATCAGCGCTTCTTCGGCTTTCATGGTGTAGGCAATCAGTGCATCACCGTTCGAATCGGTTTCGGCCTTTACCGCCGTTTCGCCTTTCTTGCCAAGCACGGAAATTTCCACGTCGGACAATGCCGCGCCCGTTTGTAACGAGGCGGTGTGCACATAGATCTTGTCTTTGTAGGCACGCACATGCAAGCCGATATCACTGACGTAGAAAACGGCGGTGTCGTAATTTTCGGTAAAGCTGCCGACTTTTTTAACCAGTGCAAAATACAGGCCGGGCTTCTGCAATTCGTCGATATTCTGGATCGGGAGGTAGCTGACCTGGCGTTCGTTTTCTGCTCCACCCAGGATGAAGCGATTCAGGTAGACGGATTCAGCATAACGGTTAAGACCGCCGCGTTCGCCGCTTTCATCGTCGCTGTAGTCATAACTGTTTTCGCTCAGCTCCCAGTTGCTGCGGCGACCGCCGCGTTGATATCTGGTCAGAAAGTTTGCGACTTCCTTGTCGTAAACACGGTAAAACTCGACATCCACTTCGGGAACGTTGACCGAAACCAGCGGCAGACCTCGTGATTCCTTGGCAGGCAACACGCTGCCCTGCGATGCGAAGCCCACGGCCGGCTCGAGCGGTCCGGTAAAGATCTTTCTTTCTTCTTCCTTGCCCAGCGTTTTGCCGTCGGCTGCCGCCAAACCGGCGCGAATGAGGACGGTGTAATTCTGGCTCGCATCAACATACGGAAAACGCAGATTGGTATTGTTGTCCGCCAATACCCAGCTACCTTTCACTACTTCGTTTTTTTCGTTTTTTACGACGATGTATTTGTCGAATTCCTGCGCGCTCGCCAAAGGCTGCGAGAATTGCAGCAGCAGCGCCACTTCATCGGAAGCCTTGCTGCGGGTGGCCGAGACCAGCCCGAAACCGACCACCGCCTCCCTGACGTCAATGGCCGTATCTTTACCCTGAACGGCCGGCACCTGATTCTTGTCGCCCTGGCAGCCCGCCAGACAAAAAAGCATGAAAAAAGACACAAAAAAAGCCGCGACTAAGCGGCTGAAAAAACGTTTATATCTAGACATGCTGGGCTCCCTGAAAGTGATGCGA
>CAZPCE010000101.1:0-9680 GCA_964584915.1 uncultured Arenimonas sp.
AATCATGGCAGCCACGTTCGCATGGCAGGGCTCGTCACGCTTCGCCAAAGACCGGAAACCGCCGGCGGCGCCACCTTTGTCACGCTCGAAGATGAAGACGGCATGGTGAATGTAGTCGTGTGGCAAAACGTCGGAGAACGCCAACGACGCGTTTTGTTGGAATCACAATTAATGGTCGTTGAAGGCCGATGGGAATCGGCCGATGGCGTCAATCACCTGATTGCCGGACGCCTTCAAGACCTGAGCCCGATGCTGGGTTCTTTGACGATGAGTTCGAGGGATTTTAGGTGACTGTGAATAAGGGGTAGGCACTTTCACAATTTATTTAATGAACCTGACCCCTTTTTTGGATGATGCGGTTCGATTAAGCCAGCCAGTCTCAAAACTTGGGTGTCCAGGATTGCAAAGCGCATGAGCAGGTCAGAAAAATCCTGTAGTGACTGCCGCTTCACGTTTCGCGCGAAAATGGCTGGCCATTTACGTTAAACTTTGGCAATGAAAGAAGAATACGCATGAAGAATCCCAAACCGCGTCGCTCACCCACCCCACTTAAACTCAGCGCTGCCTTGATACTGGCGCTATCGAGCACACCAGGCGTTACGCTTGCCGGCACCTGCGTCGGCGCGGCTGGTACTTACAACTGCAGTGGTGCAGAAACCCCGGGCACCGATACCACGCAACCATTGACCGGCGGTGCCGGTTCGTTGACCGTAACCACATCGCCAGGTTTTGGCATCAATACTTCTGCGGGTAATGCGTTTAGCTTGACTGGTGCGACCGGAGTGAGCTTCATCGACTTGGGCGGTGCCGGCATTTCAGGCAATGGTTCGGGCATTCGAGCGATCAATCTGGCGGGCAATTTAACGGTAACCACTACCGGTCTGGTTACCGGTCTTAACGACGATGGCATCTATGCACGAAATGGCGGAACTGATCTTTCGATTACTACCGGCGATGTGTCTGGTTTCGACTGGGGCATCCTTGCGTTGAATGATGGCACCGGTGCATTAACCATAGATTCCAGCGGCGGCAGTGTTTCGAGTGTGAGTCTTATCGGTGTCGGTGCGGTCAATTTTTCGGGGACCAATCTTACTGTTACGACCGCAGACGTTACCGCTGGCGGCGTCGGAATTTCCGTCGGCAATCAGGGAAGTGGTTCGCTGACTATTGATAGCAGCGCAGGTAGCGTTAGTGGTAACTTCTGGTCCGGCATTCGTGCCTCCAATGACAACGGAACCAACCTCAGTATTACCACTTCCGATGTTTACGGCAGGCAGACGGGCATTTACGCGATCAATACGGGCTCGGGTTCTCTCAGTATAAATAGTGTGGCGGGCACAGTGCGTGGCGTTGAGGTGAACGCGATCACGGCGTACAACTCCGGTACGGATTTATCCATCTTGACCGCCGATATCGAAGGCGGGATCTTTGCAAGCCAAACCGGTACAGGCGTGCTTTCGATCACTACCACCGCCGGCACTGTTAATGGCCATATTTTTGGACGCAATGTCAGCGGGTCGGGCCTCACTATCACCACTGCGGATGTCAATGGCATCGGCGTTGGGGGCGTGAGCTATGGCAGTGGCACGTTGATCATTAATACAGTGGCAGGAACTATCAATGGCACGTCAGCCTATGCCGTTGCTGCCCGCAGTCACGGCAGCGCAGACATCTTCATCACAACGGCAGACGTAACTGCGACAAATGACGGCGTCCATGTTCAGAATGAGGGTACCGGTGCGGTGACGATTGATACGACCCAAGGCACCGCGACAGGGACTTCGAACAACGGGGTTTTTGTAAACAATCATTCTGCCAATAGCGGCGATGTCAGCATTACCACTGCCGATTCTTATGGCCGTGTTTACGGAATTGCCGCGCTAAACTACGGGCTGGACGCCGCACTGATAATCGACAGCACAGCAGGCAATGTGTCGGCAGCATACAACGGCATGGTTGCATATACTTACGGCGCCGAACTGATAATTACTACATCGAATGTTTCCGGTGGCTGGAACGGTATTCGGGCAATTCATCTAGGCTCTGGTCCGCTGGTGGTGACAACGACAGGAACAATAAGCGGTTCTGATTACAGCGGCATCGAGACAACTGCGATCGGTGGCTCCACCAGTATCAATATTGGCAATACGAGTATTGTTAGCGGGGCGTATTCCGGAATCCATTCGGCCTCCGGAGGCGGCAATATTGCGATCACCAACGACGGCACTATTCAAAATTTAAGCAACGCATCATTTGACCGTGCGATCACTGCAACCGGTGGTCCGGTAAACATTAGCAATCGCGACCTGATTACGGGTTCGATATTGCTTGGCGACCTGAATAACACCTTCAATAACGGCAGCAATGGCGTCTGGAATACTACAGGCAGTAACAATGTCTTTGGTGCCGGAATCGATGTTGTGAACAATGGCGGCAACATCGTTGCGGGCAATGCCGCGAACACGGCAAGCACGACATTCTTCACCGGGCTGGAAACTTTCAACAATAATGTTGGCGGCACTCTGCAAATGCAGGATGGCGGCGTCGGTGATGTCAGCGTCATCAGTGGAAATTTCAACGGCAACGGCGGTTTCCTCGGCGTGGATGTGGCGTTGACGAGCGACGTGCTGGTTATCCAGGGCAATAGCAGCGGCAACAGTTATTTGTCTGTCAACAACACCGGCATGGCCGGAGCACTAACGAATGGTGACGGCATTCGTGTCGTGCAAGTCGATGGCGCTTCCGCTGCGGGAGCCTTCAGCCTGGCCAATTCCAATGGTCTGAATGTCGGCATTTTCCAGTACCGGCTTTATCAAAACGGTATCAGCAACCCTACCGATGGCGACTGGTATCTGCGCTCGACTATTCGATCAACGGCACCTTCACTTTCCCTGTTACCGAATGTCGGTAACGAAATTGCGCTAAGCACGCTAGGCACTTTCCACGAACGCGTCGGCGAGCATGAGGTAAATCGGAATGGCGTCGACAATGGCGGCATCTGGAGCCGCATTGTCGGCAGCAACAGTCGACAAACCTACGATATCAGTGGCGTGGATTTTTCCAGCAAGACAAGCAGCCTGATTGTGCAGACCGGCCTCGATCTTTATCGCAGCAGCATCGGAGACAGCAGTACCGTTTTTGGCTTGTCGGCCAGCAAGCTTTGGGACGATCTTGATGTCGGCGGTCCGGGCCTTGTCAGCTCCAGTTCCTTGAAGGGCGATGGCTGGGCTCTGGGCGCATATGCCACCCATTACACCGAAAAATATTATCTTGATGCAGCATTGCAGTATTCATGGCTCGACAACAATTCTGGCGGCAGCAACCGGCATGTGGATACACGCAACTGGCTGGCATCGTTCGAAGCTGGTCGTCAATTTCGTTTCAATAATGCGTATACGTTCGAACCGCAGGCCCAGATTATCTATGGCAAATCCGATACCGGGGATGCCAACGATGGCATTGCCGACTATCGCTACGATACAGCCGCTACCGAAATTGCACGCGCAGGTTTTCGTCTGCTGCACGAACCCGGCAAAAATACCGACAAGAGCGAATTTGTTCCCTTCGTGAAAGCCAATGTGTGGCGAAATTTTGGTGGCCAGTCCAGCGTGTCGATCGATGGCATCGATGTGCTTCCTGCGAAGGGAGACAGCTGGGCCGATCTGGGTATCGGCTTCAATTTGCTGACACGGCATAACTGGATCATTCAAATGCAGTACGACTACCAGAAAGGTTTTTCGGATTCGGGCTTCAGCAGCCATCAAGGCACGTTTGGCATACGCAAGATATGGTGATTGCTAAGCCGCATGCAATACATGAAGCGAAAACACTCGCCTGCCGTCATTCCTCATCACGCGAAAAGCAATCGCCGAGAAAATCGGTGCGCCGGGTCGCACCCTATAATCTGAATTCCCAAAGCCGACTTAGGGTGCGCTCAAGCGCACCTTATGGCCTTGAGAAAAACTCAGCCTATTTGCTTGTTCGACTCAATTAGGCCCGCAGTCTCAAATCTTGGGTGTCCACGATTGCAAATTTGTGTGTGTGGTGCCGTACCGACGACCGAGCAGGCCCAGCGCAGTATTAGGGGTGATGTTTTGGTGAATCTGCAGTCGTCCAGACCAACAACTCAGTTCATCAACAATTGCGCTCGCATACCCGAACGATCATCGCCCGGGTATATCGTAATTCGTCGTTGATTCGTTTTCGCATCCTTGGAGAAATTGTATGTTGTGGACTATCGTCGTCATTTTGGTAATTCTCTGGTTGTTGGGTTTTACGATGTCGATCGGAGGCAGCTTGATCCATGCGCTTCTGGTGATCGCCGTGATCGTCTTTGTCGTGCAGTTGCTGAGTGGACGAAAGTGACGCCGGGAAGCACCATCCTGCAAGGGATCGTGATCAACGGTCCCGATCAAACGCATACACCCTGACACCATTTTTCGAATAAGCCGCTCAGTTTCAAATCTTGGGTGTTCAGGATTTTTTGTCTAACGCACGCTATGATTCTTTTCCATCCAAGTTTCTAGTCGGTCGAGGCTGCCCCTAGGGTCGAGCCTTCGGATGCCCGTCACCGGATCGGGCGCTTCGGCACCTTCAACAATCAACTCTCTGAGTTCGGTGACGCTGAGCTCAGGTGCGATCGCCAGCAGCGCTGCCGCCAGGTTCGTCACTTGCGGAGCAGCGAGAGACGCGCCGGACAGAGTGACCTCGTCACCTCCCGGAACACGACTGCTAATCTGATGGCCGTTGGCGTAGACATCGACTCCCTTGCCACGCGCCGAGTAGATGGTCTGCCGCCCAGTCTGATCCGCGGCGCCAACCACCATGACATTTGGCAAACCCAGTGTCCCCGGGATGTCCCCGGTAAATTGGAGATCGGTCGCGCTATTGCCGGCAGCCTCGATAAAAAGAATTTCCGGCGCACTCGCCAGTGCATCCCGCATGCCTTGGCGCAGGCGGGCAAACACGCGTTCGGCAATGGCCTTGCGCTCTTCGCTGGTGGCGCCGATCGCGTTGGCCTCCAAGCTGCCTTCTACATCGGTAGGCAACAGCCCCCAGCTCATGTTGGCGACTCGAACCTTGTTCGCCTTCATGTAATCGACCGAGCGTTGGAAAAATCGCACCATCGATTCAGCACGAGCATCGTCCAGCGGCGCAGGAATAATCTGATGAGGGAACGCGAGCGCCACCGATAGCAGGCGGACAGCCGGATTGGCCTGCGAAGCGATACCTGCAACATGAGTACCGTGGGCATAACTCAGAAACAGGGCCTGATCCTCGTCATACGCGGTGAGCGTTTCCGGGCGCAATTCGGCCAGCTCCGCGCGCACCAACTCGGCCTCGGGGCTGTCGATATCGGCGCGCATGTCGGATTGTCCCTTCATCCGTTGACGACCCTGAGGCCAGCGAGCGGCGGCATCGCCAAGCGAGCGGATCAAGCCCGGTTGAATCCCCTCGCCGTATAAACCGAAACGGATTCCGTGCAGGTCGTCGACATAACCATTGCCATCGTCGTCGATTCCGTTTTTCAGCTCCCCGGCGTTGACCCACATTGATTGGGGATAAACCGCCGGGTCAAGACCTGTGTCCCAGATGGCGACAACCACCGGTACAAGGTCCTTGCGATCTTCGAGATGGATGCGCCGTGCGCCCCATATATCGACTGCAGGTTGCCGATGCTTGGCGAGCAAGTCGCGCAGTACGCGCAGCGTGGTCGCCTTGTAGGGGTAGCTCAAGTCCCTGTCGCGGCGGCAACGGACAATCATGCTGGCCGCATCGCTCCCGAATGCCCCGGCCTGCACGGACGGCAAGTCGTACTGCATCAACGTGCCGAGGCAGAGGTTCGGACTATTACCCTCGCGGTTCGCCTTCCACGCCCGCATCGCTGCCTCTATCTCCGCCCAGGGCAAGGCTTCGATACGCAGACGCAGCGCGTTCTCGTATGCCGCAGGGCGCTCCTGTTCAGGCACCGATTGCACGGACATCACTATATCCATCTCAAGGCCAAGGCCAGAGCCAATCTCACGCATCGCAAGATCGTCGATTCCCTCCTTCGACTGCCTGCGCAGTTCCATCGCACTGGCGGCATTGCCACGCAGTGCCGCAATGTGGGCAAGCAAAGGCAGCGCCACGCGGCGAGTAGCGGCGTCGCGCAAATCGTAGCCCTCAATTATCCCGCGTGTATCTCGCTCAACGGCGTCAAGCAAGCCAGCGAACGCAGCATTGTCTTGATAGACCTTTGAAGGCGCGCCCAGCGCGTACTCGAACCGGGGCAGATCATCCGCACTACTGATCACCGGCTTGGTAGCCGGCGATGCGGCTTGCGATCCCGATGCCTGCAAAGAAACCAACAGTGCGATCAGCAGCACTGCCCAAATCAGCCTTGCCCGCGCATGCCCCACAACCGCCTCGATTGTCTGCTGCATTCCCCTGCCCCCTGATTGATGTCCCTAAATAATTCTAGAACACCAGGCTCAACAAGTGAAAAGAGGTAGGGTTCATTCAAAGTCCTAAAAAGCAGACAGTCTCAAATGTTGGGTGTCCAGGATTGTGGCCTTGAAATTCGCAAAAAAAAATGGCGAGGCATCCATGCAAGATGCCCCGCCACTGGTAATTTACGAATACAACTTTATGGGACGTAATCGTAAGTCACGGTAAAGCCGCCAGCAGGAATGCTCACTCCAGTAACCGCAGAGTCGTTAGGGGGAACAATAAAATACAAACCTCCTGTCAGTGCCGGTGGTGCTGCTTCGCAGACATCAGCACTCGTGCGACGGCTCCCAGGCGAAGGATTGTTTGCTGTGGATGAACCCGTTTTCGGAATATAAAAAAGACTCCGATTCGCAAAAGGTCCCGACGCCTGGACCGTTCCAACGACATAGGTACCCGTAACCAGATAGATAGAGCCTGTGCATCCCGCGTTCACGAAGTTAGTGGAAGCACCCGTACCGCCACCATTCACTTGCCACACGCCATTGTTTGTACCTGTCGTGACGATGTAGCCGTTTACTGAAATCAACGACATGTTGGTGCCCAACGGTCCCACGCCCATGGAGTGCAGCGGATTGGTTAACGCGGTTGTAGCCGTACCATTGATACTGATCCTGTATTTCACACCACCGGCAGGACCTGTGGCACCCGTTGGACCAGCAGGCCCCGCAGGACCTGTGGCTCCGGTGGCACCAACGCCGCCCGCCGTGCCAGGAATACCCTGAGGACCGGTGGCGCCCGTTGGACCCGTCGCTCCCGTCAAACCGATGGGGCCTTGCGCACCTGTCGCACCTGTTGGGCCCGTCGCTCCCGTTGGACCTGCAGCACCGGTCGGGCCTGTGGCACCAGTCAAACCAATGGGACCTTGCGGACCAACCGCACCTGTCGGGCCAATCGGACCAGTGGCACCCGTCAAGCCAGTAGGTCCTTGTGGACCGATAGGACCCATCGGTCCTACTGCACCCGATGGACCGGTAGGCCCAACAATACCTTGCGGACCAATGGGCCCGGGAACTCCCTGCGGCCCAGCCGGGCCAGTAGCACCCGCAGGGCCGGTAGCACCTGTAGAACCCGTTGCACCGGTCGGACCAGCGGGACCCGCAGGGCCAGCGCCACCAATGGTCAGGTTGTATCGCGTTTCATAATAACGAGCCAAGGGCGGATAGTTCGTCGCGACGGTCAGGGCGTAGTCACCTGCAGGAGGTAAGCCGCCAGGAAAAGTACAAACGATGACCGACGTGCTGCTGCCTTGGGCACAGAAATTCTTGATGTCCCCCGGCAAGCCGGCTTCACCCATCGTGATCTTGACTGTGGAATTGCGTAGCAAGGCTGAGCCAGAAATAAAGAATCGATTCGCCGGCACATCAACAAACACCGCATCGATTCTCGGCGCTTCCTGGGCGAAGACCGAAACAGTAGCCAACATGAAGCTCATACCAACAAGTACACGTCGCAAATTATTAAACTGATTCGACATAAAGCCCCCTGATAAATCAAGAAAAGACGCTGAAGTAAACAGAAAAACTGACGGCGTCACCACGTCTGGTTCGTGTGGCAATAGTGGCACCGGGTAAATCCCTTTGCCACCGCTTTCATTCAAATCTGCTGCAAAGCGGATTGTTTCCCAAACCCATATTTGCATGATGTCTGAAAAACACCGGCGTTGTTTTCCGTAACAGCGGTGAGAAATCACAAAATGATCAGCAGACACCCATCAAACCCATAGCGGCTGACGCGAGATCCAGATTTCCCCTACATTTCTTCTTATCGTGAAACTTGGGCGTCCAGGAGTGTTGCAGAACCTTGCAGGAAGATCTTGAAGGCGGCGTCAGGCGCTGTGGGTTTGATGGGTGTCCAGGATCGTTCTCTTGGATTGTTCTTTCTGAAGCTTGTGAAATCCCCAGGGTGCATTCAAGCGCACCTTATGGCCTTAGATCCATTTGCTCGCTTGAGATAAGCCTATTGGCAGATAATGACATTTAGCTAACCCTCTGATGCTGAACTTCTAAGCATTCAAGCCTTGGCCTCATACCCACCCGAAGCACGTAATTCGACATATCTCCAACCAACACGTACTGACACCCGCCTATGAAAACCACACCCGGAAACAAAACCCCGCATTCTTCATTTCCTGGCTTTATTTTCCTGGCACTCATGCTTTTCGGCGGTGCATCGCAGGCAGCCTGTACGCCGAATCCGGATGTGGCGAAGTTATACCCGGCCTTGGCCAAGTCCGACTGCAAACTGGTTGATACCCAGCAATTCGGCAATGTCGCAATTCAAACCTATCAGGACTCGCTGATGCCGGAGGCTTCTGCCAAAGTATTTCGTGCGGCGATTGCCGAGGCCGCAGTGAAGGCGATGGCCTCTTACAGCAAGCTGAAGCCGGGCATTCAATACCATGCTTTGCAGTTCGTGATTTCACCCAAGGCCGAGATCGGCGGGGTCGCTGCAGTACCGAAGGTGGTGGGCGTTTCCAATAGCGATATCTGCATCATCACCATCAATGGCGATATCCATTCCCTGACCATGGAAGGTGGCGGCAAGGCGGTCGATTTCCCCGCCCTGTTTGGTGAAAGTTTCAAGAATACGGTTGCCCATGAAGTCGGCCATTGTTTCCAGTACTGGAATTTTCCGGCCCAAAGTAAATTGAGCTCGGCACGTTGGTGGGATGAAGGCACCGTGATGTACCTCGCCAGCACCTTGTATCCGTTTGCAACGCCGAGTCAGGCAAGAATGGTGAAGGAATTCGACAAGTTGTCGGCCACCACGCCACTGACCCAACTCCATTACCAGACCTATGTTTTCTTTTCCTGGCTGGGACAAAAGCGCGGCGCCAAAGCCATGTTCGATTTCATGGCCGCCATGCCGAAAGCCAATGGCGAAATGGCACAACGCAATGCATTGCTTGCCTATCTATCCCCGGAAGACATGCAGCAGTTTGCCTACGATTACGTGGACGGCAGAATCAAGGGACCGAAAATGGACGTGATCGGCAAACCCGACCTTGGTCAAATGCAATTGATCAGCGGCAGCACCGAGAAGAAATTTACCGGCAAGCCTTTCACGATCATGAGGGGTCAATTCACCATCAAGGACGGCGACTACGAAGTGAGCACCAGCTCAAGTGCAAAACCCGAAACCGCTTACAGCCACACTGCTTTTGCCTGGGGTGCGATGGACAAAGAAGT